>JAVKTQ010000024.1 GCA_031460455.1 Sporomusaceae bacterium | reverse complement strand
CGCGGCGAGGACGACACCGGAAACGTACACGAACGTACGTTGAGGATGGCGGCCGAAGCCGCAACAACGCAGATGGGGGTCATCAACGGCCTGCCCCTGTACAAAAAGCCCCGCTGACGGAAGTCAGCGGGGCTTGATACTACCCATTATTTTTTTGGAAGTCGATCATGAATTGGGATAACGCCCGGCACGCTTCGATTGGCACGGCATTATAGGCGGAGGCGCGGCAGCCGCCGACGGAGCGGTGGCCGGCGAGGCCGGTGAAGCCTGCTTTTTTGGCTTCGTCGAGGAATTTCTTCTCGAGTTCTTCGCTGCCGAGGCGGAAGGTGATGTTCATGAGCGAGCGGCTGTCGGGCTGGGCGTGGCCGCGGTAGAAGCCGCCGCTGTTGTCGATGGCGTCGTAGATGAGGCCGGCTTTGTCGGTGTTGCGCTTGTGGATGGCGGCGACGCCGCCCTGTTCTTTGACCCAGGCGAGGACGAGGCCGACGAGGTAGATGCCGAAGGTGGGCGGGGTGTTGTAGAGGGAGTTGTCTTTAGCGTGGGTGGCGTAGCGCAGCATGGTGGGAACGGCGGTGTTGGCCCGTTCGAGGAGGCCGCGCCGGACGATGACGACGGTGACGCCGGCCGGGCCGAGGTTTTTCTGGGCGCCGGCGTAGATGAGAGCGAATTTGCTGACGTCGACCGGCCGGGCGAGGATGTCGCTGGACATGTCGGCGATGAGGGGCACGGCGCCGGTGTCGGGGAAGGAGTGCCATTCGGTGCCGAAGATGGTGTTGTTGGAGGTGAGGTGGATGTAGGCGCTGTCAGGGGGGTATCTGAGGTCGCCGATGGCGGGGATGCGGCGGTAGTTGTCGCTTTTGGTGCTGGCGACTTCGAAGACTTCGCCGAACTGTTTGGCTTCGGCGTAGGCTTTTTCGGCCCAGGCGCCGGTGAGGATGTAGCCGGCTTTGCGGCCGGGGGGGAGGAAGTTCATCGGCACCATGGCGAACTGGAGGCTGGCGCCGCCCTGAAGGAAGAGGACGTCGTAATCGGCGGGGATGGCCATGAGTTCTTTGAGGAGGCCGACGGCCTCGTTGTGGACGGCTTCGTATTCCTTGCCACGGTGACTCATTTCCATTATGGACATGCCGGCGCCGCGGAAGTCGACCAGCTCGGCCTGGGCTTTCTGGAGTACGGGCAGGGGCAGGGCCGACGGACCGGCGTTGAAGTTGTAGGCTCTCGTCATCAGGTGATCCCCCTTGTGCTGTATTTCATTTATATTGTTGTGTTTTTGTATTGTAGAATATTTTACCTCTCAACGGCGGTTACGTCAAATTTTTTGGGGCGAAGCGGGGCGGGCAATATTTTACCATAAAAAGGCGACGGGAAACGACAGGATTTTGGCTTTTGATGTCGAATTATCTTAACGCCATCAAGGCAATTTGGGCGATGGCCGCGTTTGCCGGGCAGCCGGCGCGTGTCACGGCACTCTTTTGGGTAGTCCGGTCAAGACTATGCCAGTCTGGTCGAGGCCGGTATTTATTTATTAGGTGGGTAAAGACAATGGATTTCTTTTATTTGTACACGGCGATGGCATCAGCTTTCGCTCTGGCGATGGCTAGTGCGCTCGCTTTGCGGACGCGGCCGGCGGTTGCCAACTGGCTGGCCCACGGTTTGTCGGCGATCGGTTCTCTGCTCGCCCTGGCGGGGGCGGCTTTCGTTTTTTCTGCCGGGCCGCAGGGATTCAGCCTGTCGGGAGGAACGCTGTTCGGACCGGTGGCGGTGCGGGCGGATTACCTGTCCGCTTTTTTCCTGGGTGTTATCGGCGCGGTGGGGGCGGCGGCGAGCGTGTACGCGGTGGCGTACAGCCGCGAGTACTACGGCCGGCGGCTCGGGTCGATGGCGGCGCTGTACGCCGCTTTTCTGCTGTCGATGCTGGTGGTGGTGACGGTCAGCCATGTGGTTGCGTTTATCGTTGCCTGGGAGCTGATGACGGTGGCGTCGTTTCTGCTGGTGGCCCACGAGCGGGAGAAGGCGTCGAGCAGCCGGGCGGCTTATGTTTATTTCGTGATGACCCATATCGGCACGGCGTTTATTATGGCGGCTTTCCTGCTGCTGGTGCCGCCTTCGGGCAGCATGGCGTTCGCCGATCTGAAGGCGCCTGCGGGCTGGCTGCGCGATGCGGCGTTTCTGTGCGCGCTGATTGGCTTCGGCACGAAGGCGGGGATTATCCCCCTGCATGTGTGGCTGCCTGAGGCTCACCCGGCGGCGCCGACCCATGTGTCGGCGGTGATGTCGGGGGTGATGATCAAGACGGCGATTTACGGGATGGCCCGTTTTTATCTGGAGTTTCTCGGCACGGGGCCGGTGTGGTGGGGGGCGGCGGTGCTGGCCGCGGCGGCGCTGTCGTCGGTGCTGGGGGTGCTGTACGCGCTGATGCAGCATGATGTGAAGCGCCTATTGGCTTATCACAGTGTGGAGAATATCGGCATTATTATGCTGGGGATGGGCGGCGGACTGGTGTTCGCGAGCGCGGGGCTGCCGGGCCTGGCCGGGCTGGCGTGGGCGGCGGCGCTTTTCCATGTGCTCAATCACGCGATTTTCAAGTCGCTGCTGTTCATGGGCGCGGGGGCGGTGCTGCAGACTACCCATACCCGCGATATCGAGCATCTCGGCGGGTTGATCCGCTTTATGCCTTATACGGCCGCCTTTTTCCTGGCCGGCGCGGTGGCGATTTCCGGTTTGCCGCCCCTGAACGGGTTCGCGAGCGAGTGGCTGACGTTCCAGGCGCTGTTCGCGCTGCCGGCGGCGCTGGCGGGACTGACCGGCAAGCTGATGGCCGCGGTGCTGGTGAGCTTACTGGGGCTGACGGGCGCGCTGGCGGCGGCCTGTTTCGTGAAGGTGTTTGCGATGATTTTTCTCGCCAAGCCTCGCAGTGAGCATGCGGCGGCGGCGAAGGAGGCTTCCGGCCTGATGCTGGCGCCGATGGGCTTTTTGGCGGCGCTGTGCCTGGTGCTGGGGGTGCTGCCGGCGCCGCTGCTGGGCCTGCTGACACGGACGGTGGCCCCGTTCCTCGGCGAGGCGCCGGCGGCGACGCTGGCGGCGGGCGACTGGTATGCGGTGGGCTTTAAGGCTGCGGCGACGACGGGGACGATGTCGCCGGCGGCGCTGGTGGCGCTGCTGCTGGCCGGGGCGGCTGTGGCCGCGGCGGGGTACCGCCTGTACGGCCGGGCGGGACGGACGGAGGGGGAGACCTGGACGTGCGGGATTGTGCCGAATGCGCGGATGGAGTATACGGCGACAGGGTTTTCCGACCCGATCCGCCGGGCGTTCCGGGCGATTCTGCTGCCTAAGCCGGATGTGGTGACTGAGGACGGACACCGTTATTTTGGCCGTCGGATGGTTTTCCATGTAAAGATTACGTATGTTTTCACCGAACTGATATACAGGCCTGCGAGCCGGGGCACGGTGGCGCTGGCGCATTTCATGAAACGCCTTCAGACCGGGAGCGTGCAGCTTTATGTCGGCTATATCATGGCTGTGACGATCGCGGTGCTGGTCTGGAGCACAAGGTGGTGAGCGCGGTGGAGTTGATGATGCAGCTTGTTGCCGGCCTCGCCCAGGCGGCGCTGGTCGCGGCGCTGGCCCCGCTGGTGGCCGGCCTGATAAAGACGGCGAAGGCGCGCCTGCAGAGCAGGCGAGGGCCGGGGATATTGCAGCCTTATTACGATCTGGCGAAGTTCCTCGGCAAGGACAGTGTGGTGTCGCCGACGACTTCGTGGCTGTTTGCGGTTGCCCCGTCGGTGTATTTCGCCGCCGCGTTGGGAGCCGCGGCGCTGTCGCCGGTGCTGGCGCCTTTGGCCTCGGGCCTCGGCATGGGTTTGGCGGATTTGTTCATGCTGCTGTATTTGTTTGCGCTGGGTCGCTTTTTCCTGGCGCTGGCGTCGCTGGACGCCGGCAGTTCGTTCGGCGGCATGGGCGGTTCGCGGGAGATGTTCATCGCGGTGCTGGCCGAGCCGGCCATTCTGCTGGCGCTGCTGGCGGTGGCCCTGCCGGCGAAGTCGACCGGCCTGACGGCGATGGCGGCTTCGGCGGCAGGCGCGAAGTGGGCGCTGTCGGAGGTTTTCGCGGCCGGGGCGTTCTTTATCGTGCTATTGGCCGAGACGGGCCGCATCCCGGTGGATAACCCCGATACCCACCTGGAGCTGACGATGGTCCACGAGGGGATGATTCTGGAGTATTCCGGCCGGCCGCTCGGCCTTATCCACTGGGCGGTGGCGATCAAGCAGCTTGTGATGATTACGCTGTTTGCGGTTTTCTTTTTGCCGGGGGCGCCGTTTTCGTGGCCGCCGCTGGCGCAGGCGGCGGTGCTGGCCGTGAAGGTGGCGGCAACGGCGCTGGCCCTGGCGGCGGCGGAGACGGCGACGAATAAGATGCGGCTGTTCAGGGTGCCGGCGTTTATGACGGTGTCCGGCGTGCTGGCGCTGCTGGCGCTCGTGGCGCGGTAGGAGGAGAGAGGTATGGAGATTCTCGCTGTTTTGCTGCTGATATCGGTGTTTGTGCTGACGAGGACGACGCGGCTGTCGACGGCGGTGCATATCCTGCTGGCCCAGTCGGCGGTGGTGGCTGCGGCCTGCGCGGTGGCCGGCTGGCAGGCGGGCGAGGTGCATATGTTCGCGGCGGCGCTGCTGACGGTGGTGATAAAAGCCGGGCTGATCCCTTACGCGCTGCTGCGCCTGGTGCGCCTGCTGAAACGCGAGCGGGAGGTCAACCCGGTGGTCGGCCCCAACGGTTCTTCGCTGGCGGCGGTGGCCGCGATGGTGCTGGCGTACGGTCTGATCGAGCGGGCGCTGCCGGCGGTGGTCAGCCGCGACGCGGTGGCGACGGCGGTGGCGCTGGTGCTGATCGGGCTGTTCCTGATTATTACGCGGCGGCAGGCGATCATGCAGATCGTCGGCCTGATTACGGTGGAGAACGGGCTGTATCTGCTGGGACTGTCGACGACCCGCGGCCTGCCGCTGATCATTGAGCTGGGGATTTTCTTCGATGTGCTGGTGATGGTGACGGTGATGGTCATTCTGACTTTCCGCCTGAAACGGTCTTTCCAGACGACCGATACGAGTATATTGAAAAGGTTGAAGGGTTGAGGCTATGTACGAATTGATCGTGCTTGCCCTCGGGCTGCCTGTGGTGACGGCGTTCGCGAGCCTGGCCACGCGCCAGCGGGGGCTTTTGAAGGTGATGAATGTGGCCAGCAGCCTGGCGACCTGCGGGCTGGTGTTCGCGATTGCGGCGGGTGTGCTGCGGGACGGCCCCTTTGCGTGGCGGTGGCTGTATGTTGACGCGCTTAGCGTGCTGCTGCTGGTGGTGGTCGGGGTGCTGACTTTTACGGCGACGCTGTTTTCGGTGTCGTATATGGAAACCGAGGCGAACGAGGGCCATGTGCGGCCGGGGCTGCTGGGCGGCTATTACGCGCTGCTGCAGCTGTTCGCGTTTACGATGCTGGCGGTGCTGGTGGTGGAGAACCTCGGCCTGATGTGGGTGGGGGTGGAGGCGACGACGCTGGCTTCGACGCTGCTGGTGGCCTTTTATTTCAACCGTTCGGCGCTGGAGGCGGCCTGGAAGTATGTGATGGTGTGCAATGTGGGCATTCTGTTCGCGCTGCTGGGGACGATTCTGCTGTACTACGCGCAGCTGAGCGCGGGGGGCGGCGGGGCGGCCCTGAGCCGGGCGGCCCTGGAGGCTTTGAGCGGCCGGCTCGATCCTTTCCTGGTGAAGCTGGCGTTCGTGTTTATCCTGATCGGCTACGGGACGAAGGCCGGCCTGGCGCCGATGCATACCTGGCTGCCGGATGCCCACAGCCAGGCGCCGTCGCCGGTGAGCGGCCTGCTGTCGGGAGCGCTGTTAAGCTGCGCGCTGTATGTGCTGATCCGCAATCTGGGTATCGTTACGGCGGTGCTGGGGAGCGGGTTCGTGCAGGCGGCCCTGCTGCTGTTCGGGGTGCTGTCGGTGGCGGTGGCGGTGCCGTTTATGCTGGTGCAGCACGATATTAAAAGGCTACTGGCGTATTCGAGCGTGGAGCATGTCGGCATCGTGAGCTTCGGCTTAGGGATAGGCACGCCGCTGGCGCTGTACGGGGCGGCTTTTCACATCCTCAACCACGCGGTGGCGAAGTCGGCGCTCTTTTATCTGGCCGGCATTATCAGCCAGCGGTACCGCACGAAGCATGTGATGCGCATCCGCGGGATGCTGGCGGCGATGCCGGCGGTGGGGGCGATGTTTTTGGTGGCGGTGCTGGCGATCGTGGGCACGCCGCCGCTGAATGTGTTTTTCAGCAAGTTTGCGATTGTGGCCGCGGCGTTCGCCGCCGGCAGGCCGGTGCTGGGCGCGGTGCTGCTGCTGCTGCTGGCCGGGGTGTTCGCGGGTATGATGTATTATACGACCCGGATGGTGTTCGGCGCGGCGCCGGGCGGCTTGTCGCCTACGCCGCCGGGGGCGTGCGCGCTGGCGGCGGTGGCTCTGTCGCTGGCGTGGGTGGTCGGCACCGGCCTGTATATGCCGCCGGTGCTGGACGAGCTGCTTACCAGGGCGGCGGCGCAGATGTTCGCCGCTACGGGAGGGCTGTAAGATGGATAAGACTTTTGTCGTCAAGGGGAACAATCTGCGGGCGGCGGCCAACGCGTGCGCGAGCCGCAGCCGCCACGGGCTGGTGGCGATGTTTGCCTGCGACGAGCGGGCCATGTCGGGCTGCTACGCGGTGTACTGCCTGTTCGACGGCCGCCAGCCTGACGGGCTGGTGACGGTGAAGGGGCTGGTGCCGGCGGACGGGCCGCTGGAGTTTCCGTCGCTGACGCCGGTGCTTCCGGCGGCGGCCTGGTATGAGCGCGAGATTTACGATATGTTCGGCCTGAAGCCGGTCGGGCACCCGGAGCTTCGGCCGCTGGTGCTGCACGAGAACTGGCCGGCGGGGCTTTATCCGCTGCGCAAGGATTTCGACCCCGGTCAGGAGGTGCCTGACGCGGGCAAGCCGTTCCCGATGCTGCACGCCCACGGCGAGGGGGTTTTCGAGGTGCCGGTGGGCCCCATCCACGCGGGCATCATCGAGCCGGGCCATTTCCGCTTCAGCCAGGCGGGGGAGAATATCATCCGCCTGGACGCGAAGCTGTTTTTCACCCACCGCGGCATCGAGAAGGCGGTGGAGGGGCTGACGCCGGATGCGGCTTTCCCGATGGTGGAGAGGATCTGCGGGGTGTGCGGCGTGTCGCACGCGCTGTCGTTTTCGCAGGCGCTGGAGGGACTGACGGGGACGGTAATCCCGCCGCGGGCCAGGTGGATAAGGGTGCTGACGGCTGAGCTGGAGCGCCTTTACAATCATGTGGGCGATATCGGCAATCTGAGCGCGGGCATGGGCTTCCAGGTGGCGGTGAGCAACGGCTCCCGCCTGAAGGAGAGCCTGCTGCGCCTGAACGAGGCTGTGACCGGCAACCGCTACCTGCGGGGCATGGTGGCGCCGGGCGGGGTGGCGATGGATGTGACGGCGGAGCTGCGGGACGAGATAGCGGCTGCGTTGGAGCGGTTCGAGCCCGATTTCGCCTCGCTGGTCGGCCTGATGAAGGAGAACGATGCCTTCCTCGACCGTGTCGATACTACGGGGATAGTGCCGTTCGCCGCGGCCCGCGATCTGGGCGTGGTAGGGGTGGCGGCCCGGGCGTCGGGGGTGGACTGGGATATGCGCCGCGATAAGCCGTACGGCGGCTACGACGAGCTGGATTTCGCCGTGCCGGTCCACCGCAGCGGCGATGTGGCTGCCCGCCTGTGGGTGCGGGTGGATGAGGTGCCGCAGACGGTGCGGCTCATCCGCCAGGCGCTGGAGAGGATCGCGGCGGCCGGCCCCGAGCTGGCGGCGGCGGTACCGCCGGCGCCGGCGTGGAGCACGGGCGCGGGCTGGAGCGAATCGGCCCGCGGCGCGAACCTGCACTGGCTGATGATGGGCGAGGATAATACGATCTGGCGCTATTTCGCCCGGTCGGCGTCTTATCCGAACTGGCCGGCGCTTACGGTGGCGGCTCCGGGTAACATTATCCCCGATTTCCCGCTGGTCAACAAGAGCTTCGAGCTCTGCTACGCCTGCCTGGACCGTTAGGGGGACGACGATATGCTGAAGATATTGCAGAAGATAATGGCTGTGGGCACGGTGACGGAGGCGTGGGACGCCGGACCGACGCCGGAGCGCTTCCGCGGCCGGGTTGAGCCGGCGGGCGGGTCGTGCGCGTCCTGCGGGGCGTGCCTGGCTGCCTGCCCGGTCGGGGCGATCGAAAAAGACGGGGACAGTATAACGGTGAATCAGCGGGCGTGCATTTTCTGCGGCCGCTGTGTGGAGCGGTGCGAGCGCGGGCTGCTGACCCAGACGGGCGATTATAAGTTGGCCGAACTGGGCGGACAGTTGCTGGGCGAGGCGGTGCGGGCGGGGATTACCCGGACGCTCGGCCGGTCGCTGCATGTGCGCCACCTGGATGTGGGGTCTTGTAACGCGTGCGATTTCGAGCTGAATCAACTGCTGGGGCCGGTGTACGATTTGCAGCAGTACGGCGTCGATTTCGTGGCGTCGCCGCGCCACGCCGATCTGCTGATGGTGACGGGGGTGGTGACGCGCAACCTGACCCAGGCGCTGCTGATGACGTATGAGGCGACACCCGCGCCGCGGCTGGTGATGGCGGTGGGGGCGTGCGCGGCCGCGGGCCGGACATTCGGCGCGAAGAATTACGCGGTGCGCGGCGGCGCGGACGCGCTGGTGCCGGTGGATATTTACGTGCCCGGCTGCCCGCCCAGGCCGCAGGCGCTGTTGTACGGGATTCTTTTAGCCCTGGGAAGAATCGAAAAGGCATAGTGAAAGCCTCCGGGATATCCCGGAGGCTTTTGTGTTTGTATTGACTGGGTTAGCCGGCGGCCGTTAACGGTATGTAATACGGTATATAGCTCCCGCTCGATCATCTGATACGAGCATCGCGCCGTCCTCCATGACCAGCAGGTCGACGGGGCGGCCCCAGGCTTCGACGCCTTGCAGCCAGCCGTGGGCGAAGACTTCGTAGGATGCGGGGCGGCCGTCTTGGAGGCGGACGAGGGTGATGCGGTAGCCGGCGGGGGCGGAACGGTTCCAGGAGCCGTGTTCGGCGATGAATATCTGGCCGCGGTATTCGGCCGGGAAGAGGGACCCGGTGTAGAAGCGCATGCCGAGGGCGGCGACGTGGGCGCCGAGCTGCTGGGCGGGCGGGGTCATGCCGGCGGGGTCGGGGTGGGTTTTGAATTCGGGGTCGGGCCGATTATCGGCGTAGTAGTGGGGGTAGCCGAAGTGCATCCCCGGCCGCGGGGCGTGGTTGAGTTCGTCGGGGGGCTGGTCGTCGCCCAGCCAGTCCCGACCGTTGTCGGTGAACCACAGTTCGCGGGTGGCGGGGTCCCAGTCGAAGCCGACGGTGTTGCGGACGCCGTGGGCGAAGATTTCGAGGCCGGAGCCGTCGGGATTGAGGCGGAGGATGGATGCGAAGCGGGGGTCGGCGCTTTCGCAGATGTTGCAGGGGGCGCCGACGGGTACGTAGAGCTTGCCGCCGGGGCCGAAGGCGATGAATTTCCAGCCGTGGTGGCGCTCGCTGGGGAAGGTGTCGTTGACGACGACGGGGGCGGGCGGGGTGCGGAGGTTGGCGAGGATGTCGTCGTAGCGGAGGATGCGGCTGTTTTCGGCGACATAGAGGGCGCCGTCCCTGAAGGCGACGCCGTTAGGGGCGTCGAGGCCGGCGGCGATTGTGAGGGTGGTTTCGGCGACGCCGTCGCGGTTTTCGTCGACGAGGGCCCAGACGGCGCCGGTGCCGCGGGAGCCGACGAAGACGACGCCGCCAGGGGCGAGGGCGAGAGACCGGGCGCCTTCGAGGCCGCCGGCGTACAGGCTGATGGCGAAACCGGGGGGAAGCTGGATCTGGTCGAGGCGGGATTGGGCGCGGCCGCAGCCGGCGAGGAGGGCGACAAGGGCAAGGGCGGTCAGGACGGTGACGATCGTCTTGCGGATAAACATGGTTCACCCCCGAGAAGGTAGTTATTAAAGACCTTCGCGGGGGCGAGGGAAGATTCCTCTCGACAGTCTTGCGGATGCCGCGGATGGGGGTCGGGCCGACGGCCGCTTTTAAGGGCGCAGGACGACTTTGACGGCGGCGTCGTCTTTGTCGACGAATTGGAACGCCTTATCGATGTCGTTGAGGGGAAATTCGTGGGTTATGAGGGATTTGATGTCGATCAGTCCCCGGACGACCGGCCTGAGGGCCTGCGGGGTCCACACCTGGCGTTCCTGGGGGGTGTGATGGACGAGGCAGGTATTCCTGAATTCGATGCCGTCGTCGTGCCAGCGGCTGATGTCGAGCCGGACGGGGCGCGTTATCCAGCTGTACCACACGAAGATGCCGTTGTGTTTGAGGAGGGCGGTGGCCGCGTTGATCGACTGCTCGCTGCCGGCGGCTTCGACGACGACGTCGGCCCCGATGCCGCCGGTGATGTCGAGGACGGCCTGGACGGGATCGTCGGCGTTGGCGTTGATGACGATGTCGGCGCCGAGTTTTTGGGCGAGCTGGAGCTTGCCGTCGAGGACGTCGATGACGATGACTTTGGCGGCGCCTTTCTTTTTGGCGCATTGGGCGATGATCTGCCCGGCGAAGCCGCCGCCCATGACGGCGACTGTGTCGCCAAGCTGGACGCCGGCGTGGAGCCCGGAAAACATGGCGCAGGCGACAGGCTCGCCCAGGGAGGCGATGTCCAGGTCAAGCCCCGCGGGGACAGGTTCGAGTTCAAATACTTTTGCTTTGAAGTATGTGGCGAAGTTGTTGTTCCAGCCGAAGGCCATGACTTTGTCGCCAGGTTTGAATTCTCTTACTTTACGGCCTACTTCGACAACTTCGCCGCCGCTTTCGTGGCCCAGGTAGAAAGGGAATTTCGGTTCCTGCCGGAACTCCGCCGTCTTGGGCGGCAGCTGGCCGCGATAGAAGGATTTGTCCGAGCCGCAGATACCCATGAGGTGGTTTTTGACGATGACTTCGTCGTCGCCGCAGTCGAGCTGCCTGTCGACGAGGCCGATGGCGTATTCCTTGGCCAGCAGGGCAGCTTTGGTGGTTTGCATGGTTTCCTCCTGCCGCTATGCGCCGGGGGACGCAGCGTTCGCTTTCCACTTTTTGTAGAAGTTTATCGCAATCGGGGCGATGAAGGACAGGAACGATACGCCGAGCAGCACGGCGGCAATCGGGCTGGCGAAGAATATGCCGTAGTCGCCCTGCGACATGATGAGCGAGCGTCGGAATTCCTGCTCGGCGAGCCCGCCGAGGACGATCCCCAGGATGATGGGGGAGAGGGGGAAACAGTATTTTTCAAGCAGATAGCCGAGTACGCCGAAGCCGAGCGTCAGCCAGACGTCCATCATATTGTTGCGGATGGCGTACGAGCCGACGATGCAGAGGACTAGGATGACAGGCCCCAGTACGGGGTAGGGGATGCGGATAATGTTGGCAAAGCCTCTGATGAAGAAGGGGGCTACGAGAAGGATGAGCGCGTTGGCGATCATCGTGCCGAGGAAGATGGTGTTGATGAATTCGGCCTGTTCGCTGAACAGCAGCGGCCCTGGCTTGAGGCCGTGGAGGACGAAGGCCCCCAACATTACGGCCGTGGTCGCGCTGCCCGGTATGCCCAGCGCGAGCAGGGGGACCATGGCGCCGTTGGCGGCGGCGTTGTTGGAGGATTCGGGCGCCGCGATGCCTTCCGGGTGCCCGGTGCCGAATTTTTCGGGCGTTTTGGACCAGCGGACGGCTTCGCTGTAGCTGACCATGGCCGCGGTGGTAGCGCCGATGCCCGGCAGGATGCCGATGATCGTCCCGAGGGCCGAGCCGCCGAATATTGTCGGCATAAGCCGTTTTTGCATGGCGAAGCTGGGCAGCGAGGTTCTGATTTTTCCCAGCTTGACTTTGATGGTGGTATCTTCCATGACCTGGCGGAGCATTTCTGAGATGGCGAACAGGCCGATGAGCACGGGGATGAAGTCGATGCCGCTCATCAGACTGGGCAGCCCGAAGGTGAAGCGGGGGATGCCCGCCATGGGGTCGATGCCGACGGTCGCCAGAAATAGGCCTAGCAGCGCGGCAAGGAGCGCTTTCACCATATTCTTCGCTCCGAGGGTTGTCACTACGCTGAGGCCCATGACGGCCATGCCGAAGTATTCCGGCGGGCCGAAGGCCAGAGCGAGCTTAGCGAGCTGGGGAGCGACGAGGATGAGGGCCGCGCCGCCAAGCAGTCCCCCCACCGCGGAAGAGTATACCGATATCCCCAGGGCCTCATGGGGTTTGCCCTGTTTTGTCATTTCGTAGCCGTCGAGGGTGGTGGCCACCGCTTCGGGGGCGCCGGGGGTGCGGAAGAGGATGGCGCTGATGGAACCGGAAAATACGGCCGAACAGTAGACGGAGATAAGGAGCAGGAAAGCGGTGTCGGGCTCGAGGGTGTAGGTGAGCGGGATGAGGAGCACGACCATCATCGTGCCGCTCACCCCGGGCGTGGCGCCGCTGAGCATGCCAAGCAGGGCGCCGCCGATTACGGCGATGAGGTTCGAGGGTTGTATGATGTGGAGCAGGGCTGTCAGAAAGCTGTCCATTCCCCATGCCTCCTAATAGAAAAATAGGCTGATCATCCTGAAGACGCCGATGCCCCTAGGCATGGGAACAGCCATGATTTTGGGGAAAAGCACGACGAAGAGGATTGTCGCCCCGGTTGCTGTCAGCAACAGGTTTTTCGCCGTCCTGACGCCCAGGACGAACATGATGGCCATACAAAACAGCAGGGTGCCGACCGCAAAGCCGAGAAAGGGCATGATAACGGTGTAGACGACGGCAAGTGCGAGCGTATACCAGAACCGAAGCGGGTAGGGCTTTTTTTCTTCCACCGCGGCGGCCAGGGCCTTGCGGCGCAGGTAGATGTCGACGAGCAGCGCTGCGGACAGGATGACCATGCCGGCAAGCAGCAGCTGCGGCCAGTATTCGGGGCCGATATCGCTTATCCGCGTTTTGGGGAACAGGAGAGTTTGGTAATAGAAGATACAGGAGGAGATGAGGAAAACTACGGCGATTAAAGACTCTGTGAGCAACACCGACATTTTGTGGCCTCCTTTTCGGGAAACTAGGGAAGAGCTGGGGGGGAGGGGAGGGGTGCCCCCAGCTCTTCGGAGATTGTTGGTTATTTGATGTAGCCGAGTTTGGTGAGGGCTTTTTTGTAGACGTCGATGTCCTTCTGGATGGCGGCGCCGTAGTCTTTGCCGCTCAGGTAACCGGGCCTAAGATCCAGGAAGGTGTCTTTTTCCACTTTTTTGTAAGAGGGCGTGTCTTTGGCTTTGGTGAAGGTTTCTTCGAGTTTTTTTACGATGGCCGGGTCGGTGCCTTTATTGACCATTACGCCGCGCCAGTTGCCGAGGGTGATGTTCCAGCCCTTGTCGGGCGCTACCGGGAGGTTGGGGAATTTCTCCAGTTTTTTCTCGCTGAAGGCCAGTACGGGAACGAGGCTGCCGTCGGCTACACGTCCGGCGACCGGGCCGAGCTCTTCGAACATGATATCGAGATGTCCGCCGAGCAGGGCGGCCTGCATTTGTCCGCCGTTTTCATAGGGCACGTAGTTGACTTTGATGCCGGCGGCGTCTTCCCAGAGGGCGATTACGACTTCGTCGAAGCTGGCGGCGCCGGTGCCGCCGACTTTGAGTTTGCCGGGGTTGGCTTTGGCGTAGGCGACGATGTCGTCGACGGTCTTGAATTTGCTGGTTTTGGTGACCTGGAGCATGGCGGTGTCATGCTGGATACGGGCTACGGGGATATAGTCGCTGAGCGGGTGGGGGGTGCGTCCCAGGGCGACGTTGACGGCGTAGTTGGAGCCCATGAACCACAGGGTGTAGCCGTCGGCCGGCTGCTGGGTGACATAGTCGCCGGCGATGGCCCCGGACGAGCCCGGCATGTTTTTGACGGCGATCGTCTGGCCGAGTATTTCGCCGGCCGGTTTTGCAATGGCCCGGGCGAATACGTCGGTGCCGCCGCCCGCACCCCAGCCGACGATGCCTTCGACCGGCCGTTCGGGATATTTGGCTTTTCCGTCGGTCGCCGAGCTGCCGCCGCAGCCGCCGAGCGCGAGGGCGGCAACAAGGAGCAGGACGCAGATCAGGCTTGCTCTCGTTTTGGTTGTCATCATTATCCCTCCAGTCTTTTTGCCTGTCATTGAGCCATCAGTTTCAGCAGCGCGGCCGCTCTGACGGGATTGACTATGCCGCAGTGGCACTGGGCGGCCAGTTCGTCGGCCGCCTGACCGGGGGTTTTCCTGCCGGCCTTGATTTCATCGGCCATGTGATTGATGAGGTTGAAGGCAACCATGCCGTGGCCGCACATGGTGCTTATCTCGAGCACTTGGTCTTTCGGCAAGCGTTTGGTGTTGCCGTGGATGCCGAGCGAGTGCTCGATGGTATGCCGCTGGATGCCGGCTTTGTTGCAACAGGTGTCTACATGGTCAAGGAGGCCGGAGACGACGATGGACAGGCCCAGGTCGGCTTCCCTCAGTTCGTTGAGTACTTGGGCGACAACATTTTTATCGGTGTAGACGGCGTGAACGATGGAGTTGTCCTGATGGCCGGCGGCAATGGCCTCTAGGCCCACGGCCAGGCTGTTGCCGGTTTTCATGTCGCCGCTTAATACCGGGCTATATTTGTTGACTATTTTGTAGAACTCGCCGAAGACGGGCGCCTTGCCTTTGGCGTTCACGGTCTGGGCGGCGATCGCGAATACGACGTAATCTTCCTGCAGATTGTCTAATGTGCCATGACGGTGCAGTGAATGCGTCATTGCTTTAAACCCCCTTAGCCAGCGGTCTGCCGAGACCGACATTTGTTTTTCCGTTGTACGACGGTACAAAGCCCACTTTACGGGCGATGTCCGCGGTGGGAACGGTGTTGTCTGCCGACATGCGGCTGGCAAGATCGAGGCTGAATACTGTATCGAGCTGGGGGGCGACGTTTTTGATGGCGGTGAGGGCAGCCTCCAGTTTCTCGATGACGACGTCGAATTCGACGATGGCGGACAGCACTTTTTCGTCGCGTATCCCGTCCTGCATTTTGCCGGTGGCGGTGTCGACCATCAGCGCGGTGACGGGGTTTTGCGGCTCAAAGACTACGCCGATGGGGGCAACGGCCATGGCGACTTTTTCGACGTCGCAGAATCTGGTGCCGGTACCAGGCCTGCCGAGTTCGACGGCGACTCCGGCGTGCCCACGCTTGAAACGGCCGGTGACGTCGTTTGTTTTCATTTCTTCGGTGCCGCGTCCCGGGACGGAGGTCGTCTTGTGGGGAACGAGCGGGTTGGAGAAGGTCCGGCGGAGGTTGCGCATTTCGTCGAGTTCCTGTTGCTGGAGGGCGCCGGTCGGGCATACTTTCGGCCTTTGGCAAATACCGCATTCGACGCATTCATCGAGATCGATGGCGCATTTTTCTTCGCTTTCCCGGTAAGAGATGCACCCCATCGGACAGTAGGGCTGGCACAGCTGACAACCGATACAGGTTTCCTTGTCAATGATCATAGGCTGTTCTCCTTTCGTTTTTGGGCGTGGCTCTGGATTCCGTTTCTCCGCCTGTGATTTCGCCGGGCGTTAAGGAGAGGCCTATTTTATTGCTTAAATGGCACTGATAATTGTCTTAATTGCTTTTATTTTTTGTTTATTTCATTTATTTAACGACTGTTTAGTGTTTTTATTTCGCTGCATCCATGTTAAAATTTTGGATGACGAAGAAAGCCCGTCTAAGGGGGGCGCTATTATAAATTTCTCCGAATCTTCCCTGCAGAAAAAGGTTTTTTTACTTAATGTGCTCAGCGGCATGATAGTGTTGATAATCATTATTTCGCTGTTTTATCTGTCGCTTGTCGATAATACCGAGAAGCAAATTGCCATCCAGGCGCGGAGCGTCGCAAACCTGGCCGCGGCGCGGGTGGATGTCGTCCAGTCGTATCTGACCGCCGACCCGCCGAAGAATCTGGGGGGAATAGCGGATGAGGTCGAAAGAAAAACGAACGCCGCCTTTGTCGTGTTTCTTGACAAAGACGGCATCCGCTATACTCATCCGAATCCCGAACTGATCGGCAAGCCTTTTACCGGCAACGACGAGCTGCCGGCGCTGCGCGAGGGCCGGTCGTATATTTCGAAGGCGATCGGCATTTCCGGTCCGTCGATCCGCGCTTTCGCCCCGGTGTTCGATTATACCGGCAATCAACTGGGCGCGGTGGCGGTCGGCTTCTGGGAGCCCGATATCGCCAATATTATCTGGGGCGTTTTCCGTATTCTGTATATCATCATCCCGGTCAGTCTCGTTTCGGTCGCGCTGTTTTCTTTTCTGCTGGCAGGCAATATCAAGAAGACGCTGTTCGGTATGGAGCCGGCGGAAATCGCTACACAGCTCAAGGAACGGGAGACGATGCTGGAGTCCGTACGGGAGGGCATCATCGCAATCGACGCCGACTGCAAGGTAACGGTGGCCAACAGCGCCGCCCGCAGAATACTGGCGCCGGAGGAGAATATCCTCGGCAACGATGTGGAAAAGGTGATCCCCAATACCAGGCTGCCGATCGTGATGGCGAATAAGACGGCCGAGCTGGATGAGCCGATGCTCCTCAACGGCCACGTGGTGCTTGTGAACCGTATCCCGCTCATGGTCGGCAACAGTCCGGTGGGCGCGATTTCGACTTTTCGCGATATGACCGAGATCAATAAACTGGCCGAGGAGCTGACGGGAACGAGGCAGCTTGTCGATTCGCTGCGGGCGCGAAGCCACGAGTTCATGAACAAGCTGCAGGCGGTTTCGGGCCTTATCCAGCTCGGTTCTTACACGGAGGCCCGCAAGTATATCACCGGGCTGACGGCAAAGGAGCAATCGTTTATCGAGTTTTTGCTGAAGAATATCGCCAATCCGGCGGCCGCAGGGCTGCTGGAGGGCAAGTCGGCCGAAGCGCAGGAGCGAGGGATTGCGTTGTCGATCGACCCGAACAGCAGGCTTTCCGTCCTGCCGCCTTATTTCGACGAGAACGCGCTGATTATCGTGCTGGGCAACCTGATCGAGAACGCGATGGACGCCGTGCAGGATCTTCCTCCGGGGAGAAGGAGGGTGGGCGTACTGATAGCGCAGGACGGCGACGGGATTTTTATCAGGGTTTTCGATAACGGCCGCGGGATTCCGGGTCATTTGCTCACCCAGATTTTCGAGAAAGGTTTTTCGACCAAGGAGCTGGGGCGCGGGTACGGGTTGGCGAATGTCAAGGCCAGGGTGGAGCTTGCGTCCGGTTCGATCGATGTGAAAAGCGATGGCTCGGGAACGGCGGTATCGGTCAGGATACCGCTCGGGTCGGCCGATGCGCAGGAATAGATGTTGATGCTACGTTGATGCTATTGCGGGGTGACAAGATGCCTTTTTCGGTGCTGATTGTGGAAGACGACCCGATGGTATCGGATATCCTTCGGCGGGTTATCGAGCGGATGAGCGGGTTTAAGGTGGCGGGAATAAGCGCTTCGGAGGGTGATGCGCTCAATAGCATCGCCAGGTTGTCGCCCGATCTGATTCTTCTGGATATTTATCTGCCGGCCGGCAATGGACTGAATATTCTCAAGCATGTCCGCCGCCGGGAGCTGGCGACCGATGTCATCCTTGTCACCGCCGCAAAGGATGTGCAGACGATTTCCGCTACACTGCGATTCGGGGCAATAGATTATATAATTAAGCCTTTCGATCTTGACCGTCTTAAGGCCGCTCTGAAGAATTACGCCAGGATGCGCAAGGTGTTCCATAAGAAAGAGGAGATCCGCCAGGACGATCTCGACAGGATCGCCTCGAGGACCGCCCCGCCGGGCACCGAAGAAGAGAAGGAGCCGCTCCCGGAGGATTTGCCCAAGGGAGTGCACCAGCTGACTTTGGAGCAGTTGCTGACGATTCTCCTGCGGGAGAAGAAGCCGATGACTTGCCAGGAGATTGCAATGGTGATGGCAATGTCGAAGATTACCGTTTGGCGCTATCTGGAGTATCTCGTGGAGACGAAAAAGATCAAGTATTCGCTGTTGTACGGCGGTACCGGCCGCCCTTCGAAGCTGTATTTTATCGAGGGCTGAGCCACAGGAGCGGGCAACGGGCATATATAAAGGCCTCCGGGATGATGATCCCGGAGGCCTTTCGTGTCTAGGTCTTGATGGAGTTTGTCGGCGGCCGTTCAGAGGCCCCAGATGCAAGGCGCACCGGAAAAGCGCGGCACCGTTTCCTCTGCGACCAAGTTTGTCAGATTGGTTTGTACTGGCACGTTTAGCAGCATCGTAAGCGTACTTCGAGACGTACGCAAGCAAGCGCTTTGAGGAGCAACGCCGCAGATGGGGTCTATTAACGGCCGCTTTCTTATTCGCGCTCAAGCAGTTTGGGGACGCGCGGCGCGCGGAGCTGGGAGGGCGAGGGCAGGCCGGAGCCCATGAGGGGCCGGACGTAGAATTTGAAGGCGTCGGTGATGTGGTTGCCGTCGGCGTTGATGAATTCGTCGGGCATGACGCGGGTTTTGCCGGCGACGTCGGCGAGGGGCTGGAGACGGTAGTCGACCGAGTAGTAGCCGGTCCGGACGATGGCGATGGAGCCGTCGACGTTGTTCCAGACGGCCATCTGGACCGCGCGTTCGCCGGCCTCGCGGGCTTCGTGCTGGTCGACGTCGGAGACGCAGCCGAGGAAGGAGCGCTGGAGGTAGCCGAAGGTGTCGCTGCGGACGCGGGAAATGCCGAGTTTCTCTTTGATCAGCGAGCTGAGGAGGTCGCCGATGACCCAGCTGCCGGAAAGGGAGACGTTGCCGTGGGCGTCGACTTCGGTGTCTTTGCGCAGCGAGACGACGATGGGGTCGCCGGAGCGGTCGCAGATGCCTTCGGAGAGGGCGACGACGCACTTGCGGTGCTGGTCGTAGGTTTTCTTGACGGAGGCGAGGAATTCGTCGACGTCGAAGGTGCGCTCAGGCAGGTAGATGAGGTGGGGGCCGTCTTCGGGGTATTTCTGGGCGATGGCGGAGGAGGCAGCGAGGAAGCCGGCGTGCCGGCCCATGACGATGCCGAGGTAGACGCCCGGCAGGGCGCGGACGTCGAGGTTGATGCCCATGAAGGCCTGGGCGATGAAGCGCGCCGCCGAGCCGAAGCCGGGGGTGTGGTCGTTGCCCATGAGGTCGTTGTCGATGGTTTTGGGGACGTGGATGGCCCGCATTTCGTAGCCGGAGGCTTCGGCTTCGTCGTTGACGATGCGGACGGTGTCGGCGGAGTCGTTGCCGCCGATGTAGAAGAAGTAGCGGATGTCGTGGGCTTTGAGGACTTTGAAGATATCGTGGCAGTATTTGCTGTCAGGCTTGTCGCGGGTGGAGAGGAGGGCGGAGGAGGGGGTGAGGGCGACCTGTTCGAGGTTGTGGGTGGTTTCCTGGGTGAGGTCGAGGAAGTCTTCGCGGACTATGCCGGCGACGCCGTTGACCGCGCCGTATATTTTGGTGATCTGGGAGAATTTGCGGGCTTCGAGGACGATGCCGGCCAGGGTCTGGTTGATGACGGCGGTGGGGCCGCCTCCCTGGGCGACGAGGGCTTTGCCGATGAGAGCCATTATTTTATACCTCCTGCTCGTTATGTTGTTTTCTATGCGGGGCGGCAGCGATTTATGCCCCGGCGGGAATAGTGTGGCTTTTTGGCGGCGACCGTATCCTGCGCGCCCCGGCGGGCGACGCCGGGATGCGGACTGTCCCCGGCCTGTGCCGGATTATGGAACCGCTTTGTTTATTTTCGCCGCAGTTTGATGCCTTCCTGCTAGGAAAAGGAGGTTTGTCCTGATATTGGCTGCGCCGGATGATGAAAGCCCTCCGGCGGGGACGCCGGAGGGCTTGGGGCGGTTTGGGGGCGGGCCTGGGGAATGTGGTCAGCCGTGGAGGCAGTATTGGCCGCTGATGCGCAGCACGGCGCCGCCGCCGAAGAGGATGCGGCGGTCGTGGCCGTCGCCAGCGCTGCGGAGCTTGACGATGTTGGGGTTGTCGCGGGATGGGCCTTGCTCGATGGTGACGCCGTCCGGCCGCCACAGCTCCCGGTCGTGGAGGTAGTGGCCGAAAGCGGCGTTGCCCGAGCCGGTGGCCGGGTCTTCGAGGTAGCCGTATTTGGGGGCGAAGACGCGGGTGCGGAAGTGGGCTGCGGGCAGGGCTGTCTCGCGGGCGAAGGCGAGGATGATGTCGATGCCGTTTTGTTCGCAGAAAAGGCGGAGCTCTTCCTGCGGGGGCCTGAGGGCGAGGCAGGCGTCCAGGGAGGCGAGCGGCAGGATGAGGGTGCGGAGGCCGGCATTGATGAGCCGCACCGGCAAGGCGGTGTCGACGGCGGCGGCAGCCGCCGCCAGGGCGTGGGCTATGGTCTCGGCCGCAAGCGCGCAGGGAAGGGGACGGGGCGGCGGGGCGGTGATGTAGACGGCGTTTTCCTCGGGAATGCGGTTGAGGACGGCCAGCCGGTCGTCGCCAACGCGGAGATATAGTTCCTTTTGGCGGCGGAGCGCTTCGCTGCCGCTGATGAGGTCGTACATGACGGCGATGGTGGCGTGGCCGCAGAATTCGACCGCGCATTCGGAGGAGTAGAATTGCAGGGCGAAACCGCCTTCGACGGGGCGAAGGTAGCCGACTTCGTTGACGAAGCCTTTGAGTTCGCGGGCGATCTGCTGCATTTCGCCGGCAGTGATGACGGTGTCGGCGCCGAGGTAGATGCAGCCGGCGGGGTTGCCTGTGGCGCGGCCGTCGGTGAAGGCGTCGATTTTTTTGAAGGGGAAGGTTTTCATGCTGACACTTCCTTTCGATGGCCGGTATTATCCGCCGGCGGCGGGGACGAGGGGCTGGTTGCCCTGGGCATCAAGGCAATTCATGATTTCCATGGCTTATTCCTCCTCTATGGCTGCCGGGCAAAAAACATGCTATAATAAACGTAAATTCCAATATATTGGTCGGCAGGTCGTGTTTAGTATATATTATATTGGAAATATAGTCAATATACCGGAGGACTTTATGGAGGAAATCGGCAAGAATGTCGCGGCGAATCTGAAGGAGCTGCGGAAGCGCCGCCAACTGACGCTGGAGGAGCTGGCGGAGAGGTCGGCGGTGAGCAGGAGCATGCTGGGGGAGATCGAGCGCGGCCGGGCGACGCCGACGATCACGGTGCTGTGGAAGATCGCCCAGGCGCTCAAGACGCCGCTGACGACGCTGATCGGCAGCCGGGAGGACAGTTTCACGGTGGTGCGCAAGGCGGACCGGGTACCATTTAACGAGGAGGCGGGCCATGCCATCGCGAGCATTTTCCCGTATTATGCGCCCCACCGCCTGGAGGTGCTGGCGATCGACCTGGCGCCGGGGGCGGCGCTGGACAACGCCGGCCATATGAAGGGGGTGGAGGAGTATCTGTTTGTGCTGGAGGGCGCGGTCGAGGTGTCTGTGCAGCGGGAGAAGATAAGCTTGTGCGCCGGTGATTCGATCAGGTTCGCGGCCGATACGGCCCACCGGAGCGAAAACGCCGGCGATGACGCAGCGCGGCTGCTGAATATCATTTACTACGGCTAGAACGGCTTGTTGACGAAGAAAAGGCTCCGGATTGTCCGGAGCCTCTTTCAGCGGCGATTTCTTTGCGGTTAGGGTTTGACGGTCGCTTTGTAGACCTGTTTGCCGTCTTTCATTTCGATGATGACTGCGCTTTTGACGGCGTCGTGGGTGGCGTTGAGGGTGGTGGCCCCGGTGATGGCCGGGAAGTCTTTGGTGGCGGCGAGGGCCTCGCGGATTTTGGCCGGCTCGGTGCTGCCCGCGCGCTTGATGGCGTCGATGAGGACGTTGGCGGCGTCGTAGCCGAGGACGGCCATGGCGTCGGGGGCTTGCCCGTACTCTTTTTTGTAGGCGTCGACGAAGGCCTTGGAGGCGGCGCTGGTGTCGTCGACGGAGTAGTGGTTGGTGAAGTAGGTGTTGTTAAGGGCGGCAGCGGTGCCTACTTCGACGAGCTTGGGAGAATCCCAGCCGTCGCCGCCGACGATCGGGGCGGCGATGCCGAGTTCGCGGGCCTGTTTGACGATTTTGCCGACTTCTTCGTAATAGCCGGGGACGTAGATCAATTCGGGGTTGAGAGCTTTAGCTTTTGTGAGGATGGCTTTGAAGTCCTGGTCTTTCTGCAGATAGGCTTCTTCGCCGAGTACGGCGCCGCCGCCTTTGGCGAAGGCGGCTTTGAAGAAGGACGCCAGGCCTTTGCTGTAGTCGCTGCTGTTGTCGACGAGGATGACGGCTTTTTTGAGTTTAAGGGTATTGAGGGCGAAGTTGGCGCCTACCGTTCCCTGGAAGGGGTCGATGAAGCATACCCGGAAGGTGTAGTCTTTAACTTTGCCGCTTTTTTCGTCCACGGTCACCTTGGGGTTGGTGGCGCCGACGGCGAGGAAGGGCACCTTGACCGATTCGACGACGTTGGAGGCGGCGATGGCGTTGGAGCTGGCGAAGACGCCGGTGACGGCGACGACTTTATCCTGGGTGAGGAGCTTGGTCATGCCGTTGGCCGACTCGGAAGGCTCGCTTTTGTTGTCGGCGACGATGGCTTTGATCTGTTTGCCGAGGACGCCGCCCTTGGCGTTGGCTTCTTTTATAGCCATTTTGGCGCCGTTGGTGGTGGAGGCGCCGAAGGTGGCGTTGCCGCCGGTCAGTTCGTTGAGCAGGCCGATTTTTATTTCGGCGGAAGAGGAATTGCTTCCGCAACCGGACAGAAGACCTGCCAGCAGGATTACGACCAGTGATAATACCGTGATTTTTAATACTGTTTTACGCATCATTTTCAATCTCTCCCTTTTGGTTTTGTTTCGCCGCCATCTAGCTTCCGCTATCTGCCCGGCGCGGCATCGCCCGCGACGCCGCCTTCCCGACCGCTTCCATCCCCCCAACCGGTATGATTGGGCCTACGCTCCCCGTTGGTCTCCCATGGCTGCGGCCAAAAAGCAAAACAAAAAAGTCAAATCATACGATTTGACTCCGAAGAATGGACATTTGAGTTTTCCGCCACGCAAAAATACGCGACCGGATCAATCAACTGCTCTGTCCTTTTGCCTGAGAGATTCATCGGCTGCGCGTATGCCGACTTGCACCTTCGGCGCCCTTATTCAGGGGCTCTCCAGAGTTCCATCCGGCCACGGTTCCGCAGGCTTGGGGACTTCCCCGGCCCGGCTGTTCCGTAGCTTTCATATGGACACAAGTATTAATTTTTCAGAACACTTTTAAAGTATACTCCCGTCGCCAGGGGTTGTCAAGGAAAAACCCGGCTTGCCAGGCAGAAGGAAAAAGCCTTCCGGCGGTTTGCCGGAAGGCTTTTTTGGAGCGGGCAACGAGATTCGAACTCGCGACCCACGGCTTGGGAATTCGTCGAAACGAGTCTTAATACGTCTACGTGATTTCAATGAGTGCCAGTATATCAAGGATTTGCGGGCTTGGCAAATATTAAACGATCTAAAGAATCTAAGCCAAATTGTTACGACATATAAGGTTTTTGGTCCGCAGATTGGTCCCAAAATTCTTCAACAGACGAGATCAATTTTTTTACATAATGCTACCCATGAGATTATAAACTGTAAAATCGTAATCAATGTGTGACAAGCTAGCGGAAATACTGACTTTCAGGCGGACTGACTCTGTAACATCATTAACGATAATAGTCATATTTTCCTTAATGGCGTGGGCAAAATGTGGGGTTTGTACGCGATACAACCACATTCGCGACTGCCTTAGGCAGCTGGCCAAAAATGCCACTCAAGCCCCGCACTAAAAACCCATTTAGTAATAACAAGTTGTATGTAGTGATATTTTACATTGAGCATCGCTTTTGAATCAAGCCTTTATCCTACTAATTTTTATGCGGAAAATGTATTCATATTACAAAAATCCCCCTAATAAAATACGAGTTGTTAGTTGAGCAAGCATTCCACTTATGTTAGACTGAAAATGATCTCCCAGCAAATATCACTAGATCGAGGCTTACAATGGAAGTTATACAAGTTAATCGTAGAAAAAATCGTGTCCGCAGGCTGCATGCTCTCAGGGTTGGGGGCTCGTCCTTCGGATGTCTCGCGGGAATTGGGTTAATTGCTTTATTGTCGGCTTTGTCAGGATTAACTTTTCTGATTCCTTCATTTGGCGCCAGCAGTGTGATCCTCTTTGCCATTCCGGCCAGCGCGTACGCCCAACCGCGAAGCCTGATCGGCGGACATCTCATATCAAGCATGATCGGCCTAATATGTTACAGCTCCCTGGGAATAGAATGGTGGTCGTTGTCCCTTGCCGTCGGTGTCGCTGTTGCGGCAATGCAGCTATCAAGAACGCTCCACCCCCCAGCTGCCGCCGATCCTCTTTTTTTCATGATGCAAAACGCCGCCTTGTCGTGGCAAGCGGTTTTGGTGCCGGTCATAGCAGGCAGCCTGATCTTGGTCTCATTTGCCTTTATATATAACAACTGGATAGCAAAGAGGCCCTATCCCCAATACTGGATATAATACTTTCATGAAGGAGCATCCCGGTCGGATGCCTCCTCATATCAGGGCAAAAAAGAAGCCGTATTCGATAAGTCGATACGGCCCAACAGAGTATGTGCAATGGTTTGCCAGCGGTTGAAGATGCTGCCGAAGACCTGCAGCAAGCGAGAACTATCAATGCTTGCCATCCATGATTTTGGCGGGCAGCAATTTCGTTATCCAGGGAAAGAGGAAACCCAGGTAAAATCCGGCTACACTAAATAAAATCGCCGCGAATACCTTCCTCGCCCCCTTTTCCTAGATTAGCCCCGTTATCAGTATATTAGCCACAGCAACTAAAAATCCTTTATGTATTTGGGGTTGTTAGTATAAATTTTGTGACAAAAACTGACACATCTGCTTAAAAAGCTAAGCCGGTGGATTATCCACCGGCACTCTTTTCTCTATATCGGTCTTTGGAGATAGGCTGTGGTATACCGTAAAGATTCAGGGCTACCGACAACAACAATCCGGTCCAGAGGCTCTATCTTCGCGCTGGGTCCGGGTGAGACCGTTAATTCCGTTCCGCGCCTGATTGCTACAATCGTCGCCCCAGTGTGTTCCCATAATTTAATCTGACCTATAGATTTCCCTATGACGTGACTCTCGGACTGCACTTCGACTTCAACAGGGTTAAAGGGCGTAAGGTTACGCAGGCGGTCCGAATACGTGATGATATCTTTAAGTATCCCTTCCAATCGTGCGTCCAGTTCCTGCTTTTGCTGCAGTATTATCTCAAGATCCTGGCGCAGCGAATAAACCGACTCGACGTTTTGATACCGCTCAATAAACTTGTAGGCGTTCTCCTTAGATATGACTAAGACCTCTCTCCCCTGCGATACGTCGACTACCCCTTCATCCTTGAGGAGCGCAATCCCTTTCCTTATCGTCTCAGGAGAAGTATTATATTGGCTCGCCAAGAGGGTTCGGCCGGATATCTTGGCACCTTCGGCAAAGTTATCGTTAATAATTCTGCGGGCAATATCGACTGCAATCGAACGATATATAGGCGTCTCCGACCTCATGTTGTTCCTCCGTTCGCAATGTCCATTTCTTTGCGTTAAGATATTCATTCATTGCAATGAAGATATATCCTGCTTTGGAATAATAAATTGCTCTATTCTAAAAAAGCAGGTGCTGCCACGCGCCAGTCTCAGTCGCAACCGACAGGTAAAACAACCCTGGTGAACGAATAACTATGTCAGACCATAAGGAGAATCAGATATAAAGGCAGGCGACGAAACATGATTCTCGGTATTAGTATGAGCGGCCGGCCAGACGGAATCACAAGCGAAGCTGTCAAGTCCCTGTTGAAAGCGACCGGAATTGACTATGATTACGTGTCTCTTGCCGGCAAGCGTATTAACGGTTGCATCGGCTGCACCTTGTGCGCGGCTGATAACAGGTGTGTGATAGAAGATGATTGGAGCGCCATCGGGGAAAAGATGCTGATGGCTGACGCCATCGTCTTTGGTGCTCCGAACTACTTCGGGACCATCAATGCTTTAGGGCATGCCTGCCTTGAGCGCATGTTCTGCTTCCGTCATCGCGACGCTTTTCGCATGGCAGGAAAACTTGGTGTGATCATCAGCGTCGATTACAAAGGCACCGACGAGGTTCTTTCGTTCATGAGAAATATCATAACGAGGCAAAAGATGGTCGTAGTGGACGAGGTTAAAGTGCGGGGATATTCACAGTGCTATACCTGCGGATTTGGGCACGACTGCGCATCCGGCAATGTAGTCAAGGACCATGGTTTCTTGGACGCCATTCTCCCTGAACATTTACCAAAAAGACTCACTGGGCAGCCGACTGCCGAGGCTGACCTTTACAAAATCGGCAAGATGCTTGGGGCTATTCTGAAGAGCCGACCGTCCATATTATTTTAGGATTTGTAATTCCTACTAAAAAGAGAGCATTTCAAATGCTCTCTTCTTTATCTGCTCAACTTTTTCAGCGACTGGAAGACACCAACACTAAGTTCTGTATCTTGTCGCGCCAAAGCCTATACCCTGTATTGCTGATGTGCAGGCCATCACTGGTGTATTCGGGCGGCAGCCGTCCATCAGATCCGGTAAAAGCGGTTGCTATATCCAGGTAGGTGTACCCAAACTCAGCGGACACTAGACGTATTTGCCCGTTAAGCTTCATTATTTCGTTATTGCTTCGCAAGCCTCTCGCCGGAATATCCTGTCGTTAAAAGGGAGGACACTTTGAACATACACCTTTGTATCGGGCAGTTCTTCACGAAACCGCCCGAGGATGCGCCGGTAGTTTGCAATTACCTCCGGTATCGGACGGTTATAGCACAGATCATTCATGCCAATCATGAGAAAAATTTGTGAGGGCTTAAGAGCGATAACTTGATCGAGACGATTCAAAAGACCTAAAGTAGTGTCACCGCCAATTCCCCTGTTTTCTACCAGTGTAGCAGGAAAAAGATCTTCCCAGTCGCCGCCGTAGGTAATACTGTCTCCTAAGAAAACCACGGGACGGGCTGGAGAAGGGTCAATGGCGAAGAATAGTGTACGGATACGGTAGTGGAGGGTCAGGTAAGGCGAGTCTTCCGGCCGTCGAACCAAGTTATTGGCCCATGCATTTATTTTTTTCCTCGTTAGCTTTGAAAGCCACTCGTCCCGGATCCGATGCAATAGCAAGCAATATTAATGCACAAAGTAGGATGATGGGGGCTGCAACTCTTTTTACAATCAGTAGTGCTCCCTTTCCAGTCCACTTTATTTCGCCAGTTCATTCTATGATTGCTCCCTGAACAGCGTTACAGAAAACGACAATATATTTGACGTCGCAAGTAACAATTCTTTTAATCTTTACAGATTTTTTGATGCACTCTACTACATCTTGTCTTTTCTTCTACAAACGACTACGAGACACGACCTTTGTGCCCCGTTGCCATAACTACTATTGATTTTACTGGACAGGATGACAACTACGTGATTGTTAGTAATGAAGGGGTTTTCCCATTGCTAGCGAAACCTTTGTTATCCATTCTTGACGACACCAGATAGTTGGAGGTATCACCAGTGTTAACAGTTTTGGAATTAATCGGTTGGATGATGGAAATCGGAGCAATTTTGATGCTCATCTGGCTGGCCATAACGCTGTTTATTGAGCGGGAAATGAAGCGACTTCCGAGGGCGCTTATTCCCGGAATCTTATTAATCGCCAGTTTCGCCGCAGTTCTGGCCGGCGATTTTCCTCATAGGACAGTTATGCTTTCCATTAGCGAGTTGCTGGTTCTGGGAATTGGCCTCCTGTTTTTTCTACCTATCGGCAAACTCGAAAAAATGGTGATTCCACTGGAAATACCAAGATTTGATGAGCGGGATATCATGTTTGCCCGCGCCGGGTACAGAGAAGGCAAGGCCAACTACCGGGACTACTATGACCGTCATCCCGAAAAACGGAAACCGGATGACCACATCCGCACATTGCCTGGGCTCTGCAGTCCGGGAGCTTCAACCTACGAACCCATAAGCGCCCGGATTGCCCGTTCAGGTTTTCAGTTTCTTGAACATATACGACCGCTGGCCGAGGGCGCTTTCGCCCCCGAGAAGCAGGCAACCTCGCCGGGACAGATCACAACAACCCTAAAGGGGCTGGCAAAGTATCACGGGGCGAAAATAGTTGGCGTTACCGAGACAAGACCCTACCACTACTATTCCTACCGGGGCCGTAGCCCTGACAACTATGGGGACGAGATTATCCATACTCATAAATTCGCGATCGTCTTCGCCGTCGAAATGGACTACTGGATGGTTAAAACCGCCCCCCTAGCTCCCGTTGTAATTGAATCGTGCAAAGAATACATTGAAGCAGCCAAAATCGGCATGGTGCTCGCTTATTTTATCCGTCAATTAGGCTTTGACGCACGCAATCACATGGATGGCAACTATCTCGTCTGCGCCCCTCTAGTTGCGCATGACGCAGGGATTGGCGAGCTCAGCAGAATGGGCACCATTATAACCCAGGACTACGGCCCGCGGGTAAGGCTTGGTGTTGTTACCACAGACCTGCCTTTGGTTGCCGACGAACCGATAGTCTTCGGAGTACAGGACTCCTGCCAGGCGTGTAAGAAATGTGCTCAAACTTGCCCCTCCCAAGCCATACCCCACGGTGACAAATCATTACACGACGGTGTACTCAAATGGAAAATCAGTCAGGAGAAGTGCTATGAGTTCTGGTGTAAGGTCGGAACCGACTGTGCAATCTGCATGAATACCTGCCCCTATAGTAAACCGAATACTTTAATACACCGACTCTACAGGTTAAGCCTACAGCAGTCTTCATTGTCCCGACGGATTATGGTGCACTTTGATGATTACCTGTATGGCCGTAGACCATCGACCTCTCAAAAACCAGATTGGATGTAATTATGTGCTGAGCGCCGTCAAAATGCCGCTTTACGAAAAGGGGGCCTGATCGGCGTTGTCTGGGTCGATGCCACAATACTGACTCTACACGAAACCACGGAACGACAAAATGGCCAAGGCAGGTTGCTCCTTTCGGGTGGTCCGCCTTGGCCATTATTGTTTAGTAACGATATACTGCTGCTGATCTGGTTTTCCTCGTTGACAAGGTAAATCTTACCTCTAATCGAGGCCAGAGAGGGGAGCTCTGTGTCCACGCGTTCTGCCTGCTAAATGGTGAGAACCTTTTTTCCTGCCTTGAGCAGCTGAGTCAATGGTTGACCCATGCTTTTCACTTCGATACCAAGGCTTTCAAGCTTTTCGACCGCCCCGAACATCTTAGCACAGGCGACGCATGCTACGACATCGACACCGGCCTCAATCATCTGCCGTATCCGTTCCTGCAGTTCTTCGTCTTCCACCAGAAGCTTGGTGGAAGCACCCCATACTATTAAGGTGACGTCTTCCCACCAGCCCCGCAGCTTTGAGTTCAATGTGTACATAAACACCATACTCGATGCAACGTCGCGGTCCCCACTAGTCCATAGTACGAATAATTCCGATTCTTCCTGATTAATTTCTTGTAACATACTTTTTCCTCCTAGCCCTCTTTTTGGATTATTTCCAATGTTTCTAATCTAAATGAAAGAGACACGTAATATTCTCTCATATGTTTAATTATTGTTCGCCCCAGAATGTGAAACCACCTGTTTGGGAATAGGGAAAGCGATATCAGTCTCCTGAAAGCTTAACAATTTATACTAAATTGTTTAATGTAGCCGGCGATTATATCTTCTGGGTGGCCACATCTAGTGGATTTAGCCAGTTCTTCGCCCTCGACCCCGTTGAGTGCGGCATCGCTTCTTCCGGAGTTTCGTTCGATTGTTTGGCGTAACCGTTCCATCTCCAGCGGATCAAGTGCTGAATAGTCTAACTCCGTAAGCAACTGTTCCGTATAGTCTACTTGTCGCTGGGCGGACAGTATGCTTGCCACTTCATATGGGAATAAAGGGCGGTTTTCCGGTCCATGCAGACCCATATCACGTTTCAGCATCCTCGCAGCAGAAGTGCTATAACCCTTATAGTTAGGTGCTATCTCAAAGGCTTTGCAATATATCGCTTGAACCATCTCGTCAATTTTATCACGTTCTTCTTTAGGATCGGCATTGAGACTTGAGATTACCGCAATGACGAGTACCGAATTTCGATTTCAATGTGAATTTTCTGTATCCTTCAGTATATTCTTGCTATACCATCCATTCAATTCCAGTTACCTTGGACGGTTGATACTACAGGTATAATCATGTTTTGTATGGCATAAATACGTTAGCTTAACGATTATTCTATCTCAACCCAACCCGCTCAATAGGATAATATACCGTCTATTGGTCCGCAGATTGGTCCCTAAGCAAAAATCGTGGCCTCCAGGCAAATGCCTGGAGGCCACGATTTTTGCTTGGAGCGGGCAACGAGATTCGAACTCGCGACCCACGGCTTGGGAAGCCGGTACTCTACCACTGAGCTACGCCCGCATGTGTTGAATTTTATTGGGTTTTGGCGGTTTGGACAGCCATGTGGCAAGGCTGTCTTTGGCTGCTTTGCGTTGCTTGTGGCTTCAGATAAGCAACAAGGCAAGCAATAATACCAACCACCAAGCGTATATAAGGATAGCACATTCCAGGGCGATTTTCAAGTGGAGTGACTTGCCAGAAATCCGGTGTCATTGGCAGGATTTCTTATGCCTGGATCAGAGGCGTTCGCGATACTCTGCCAATTTTATTTGTTGTGCAGCAGGGTGAATTTCTCGTTGCTCAGAACAAAGGTAATTATGAAGCCGAGTAGCAGGAGCGCCGAAGCGGACGCGAAGGTGTACTGTGCGGCCTGTATGGCGAAATTGTCCTTCATATGGGCAACGATCTGCGGACCGATTATGCCTCCGCAGCCCCAGGCCGTGAGGATGGCGCCGTAGACAACCGGCATCATTTTCTGGCCAAAAACGTCGAGAACGAACGAGGGCATGGAACCAAAGCCGCCTCCGTAGCAGAAGAGGATGTAGCAAACAAGTATGCTAAAGACGAGGGGGCTTTCGACGAACATCAGGGCAATGAAAACGGCCAGTTGACTGCCGAGGATAAGGCGGAAAGTCTGAACACGGCCAATTTTGTCGGACAATCCGCCCCAGAAAAAACGGCCGAGGCCGTTAAAGATGGAACTTACGGCGATCAGGGTAGCGCCGGAGGCAGCTAAGCCGGCAATCACTTGGGGATTGGATAAGACAGCCGCGTCCATGGTCTGTTTCAGGAGGTCTTGCAGCAGCGGCGACTGGAAGCCGATGAACATGATGCCGGCGACGATGTTAAAGAAGAATACCAGCCACATCATCAGGAACCTACCGGAAAAAATGCATTGTCTGGCGGTTAAAGCATCATGGGAGTTACTTTGCGCGGCCGATGTTGGCGGAGGAGCAAAGCCTTTGGGCGTGAAACCCGCCGGTGGATTGACCAGGAAGTAGCCGGCCGTCAGGGTTGCGGCGAGCATGGCGACGCCGATACAGAAGAATATCCGGACAAGATTACCACCGGCGACAGACATGAGGATAGGGGCCACAACCTTGGCCATGACCAGCGCTCCGAACCCGAATCCCATCACCACCATGCCGGTAATCAAGCCCTTTTTGTCGGGGAACCATTTGGCGGCTGTCGCCACCGGCGTCACATAGCCGAGCCCCAGTCCGATCCCCCCGATCACGCCATAGCCGGCGTACAGCAGTGAGAGGCTTTTGATATGAAGGGCATAGGCGGCGATCAGGTAACCGAGGCCGAACAGTGCGCCGCCTGCCATGGCAAGCCTGCGCGGCCCGAATTTGGAAAGATTGACGCCCCCCCAGGCCGCCGCCAGGCCGAGGAAGAAAATAGCCAGGCTGAACGCCCAGGCCGCCTGGGTATTGGACCAGCCTCCGGCGGCCATGACCGGCTGCTGGAAGTAGCTCCAGGCGTAGACAGTGCCAAGCGCGAGTTGAAGCAGTGTCCCCATGACGGCTACCAGCCATCGGCTTGGTGTATTTTCCGGACCTGTTACCATTGTTTCTCCTTCTCCTAGTAAAGAGGGCCGATCGTCCGCCCTAGAACAGGCCTACTATCTTGCCGTTGTTGTCGATGTCCATCGCCTCGGCGGCCGGTTTTTTGGGCAGGCCGGGCATTGTCATTATTTCGCCGGTGATCGCCACCAGGAAGCCCGCCCCGGCCGCCACCCGCACCTCGCGCACCGTCACCGTGAACCCGGTGGGGCGGCCGAGCTTGGCGGC
>JAVKTQ010000023.1 GCA_031460455.1 Sporomusaceae bacterium | reverse complement strand
CGCTGTCAACATTCAGTTTTTGGAAACCTTGTCGCTGCTTGCCTTGCCTGGTCTTTTACACCAGCTCCGCTTGCGGCGACTTTGTTATATTAACATAACTCACGAGTCATGTCAATATGCTTTTTTTGGAGCCCCCGTGGGGGGCAGCTTTTATATGATAGCATGGCGTCGCGCCTACTGTCAAGGGAGGTTGCTGCCATTTTCACAATTATCGTAATATATTTTGTTCGCTTCGGAGGAAAATATGCAGAGCATACTAAAGGCGCCCTATTGGGGGCGCCTTTAGGGGTTTCTCTGACCTGCTGTCAGTCTGTTTCGACTTTCTTTTCGACGGCCGCCACAGCCACCAATTTGTCGTTCTCGTCAATGCGCATTAGCCTGACGCCCTGGGTGTTGCGGCTGATGACCGATATTTCCTCGATGTCGATACGGATTACGATGCCGTCGCCGGTGATGAGCATTATTTCTTGGCCCGGGCGGACGACTTTGATGCCGACGACTTTGCCGGTCTTGTCGGTTATTTTGTTGTTGATTATGCCGACGCCACCCCTGGTCTGGGCGCGGTATTCGTCAATGGCGGTCCGTTTGCCATAGCCGGACTCGGTGACGGTCAGGAGCTCGCCGTCCTGCTTGACCGTCTCCATGCCGACAACATAGTCCCCTTTGCGCAGGGCAATGCCGCGCATACCTCGCGTGGCTCGACCCATCGGGCGGACGTCGCCTTCCGCGAAGTTGATGGCCATGCCTTTCTCCGTGCCAAGGAGAACGTGCATTTCGCCGTTGGTAAGCTTGACGTCGATGAGGTCGTCGTCTTCGTCGAGGACGATGGCGATAAGGCCGCCGCGGCGGGCGGTGTCGTATTCCATCAGCCCGGTTTTTTTGACGACGCCCTTCTTGGTGGCCATGAACAGGAAGCGACGATCGTCAAATTCTTTGACCGAGACGACGGCGGTGACCTTCTCTCTGTTTTCCAGAGTGAGCAGGTTGACGATCGCCGTGCCTTTTGCGGTACGGCTGGCTTCGGGGATTTCGTAGGCTTTCAGCCGGTAAACCCGTCCGCGGTTGGTGAAGAAGAGGATGTTGTGATGGGTTGTGGCCACAAAGAGGTGCTCGACGAAGTCCTCTTCTTTGGTGCCCATGCCGGTGACTCCCCGGCCGCCGCGCCGTTGGCTGCGGTAGGTGTCGACAGGCAGCCGTTTGATGTAGCCGCCGTGGGTGAGGGTGATGACCACGTCTTCCTCGGCGATGAGGTCTTCGACGTCGAATTTCGAAGTGTCGACGGTGATTACGGTGCGGCGTGCGTCGCCAAAACGTTTTTTGACGTCCTGCAATTCTTCCTTAATTATATCGAGCACTTTGCGCTCGTCGGCGAGAACGCCCTCAAGGTACTCGATTGTTTCGAGAACGTCTTTATATTCCTGCTCGATTTTTTCCCGTTCCAGGCCGGTGAGGCGCTGGAGGCGCATTTCGAGGATGGCCTGGGATTGCTTCTCGCTGAGGCTGAAGTTGGTCTGCAGGGCTTCGCGGGCAATGTCGACGGTACGTGACTGGCGGATGGTGGTGATGACTGCGTCCAGGTTGTCGAGGGCAATTTTCAGGCCTTCGAGGATGTGGGCGCGGTCTTTGGCCTTGGCCAGTTCGAATCTTGTGCGGCGGACGATGACGTCTTTCTGGTGCTCGAGGTAGTAGCGGATGACCTCGGCAAGGTTGAGGACGCGCGGCTGGCCGTCGACGAGGGCAAGCATGTTGACGCCGAAAGTCTCCTGCATCTGGGTGTGCTTGTAGAGCTGGTTGAGAATAATGTCGGCATTGACGTCCCGCCGGAGCTCGATGACGATGCGCATGCCGGTGCGGTCGCTCTCGTCGCGGAGGTCGGTGATGCCGTCGATGACCTTGTCCCTGACGAGGGCGGCGATGTTTTCGATGAGGCGCGCTTTGTTGACCTGATAAGGTATCTCGCTGACGAGGATGCGGTATTTGCCGTTGGCCATTTTCTCGATCCGGGCCTGGGCGCGCATTTTTATTGAACCCCGGCCGGTGTTGTAGGCGTCCCTGATGCCGGCGTGGCCGAGGATCAGGCCGGCGGTGGGAAAGTCGGGGCCTTTGATGACGGTCATCAGTTCTTTGACGGTGACCTCCGGGTTGTCGATCATCATGCAGACGCCGTCGACGACCTCGCCGAGGTTGTGGGGCGGAATGTTGGTGGCCATGCCCACGGCGATGCCGGCCGAGCCGTTGATGAGGAGGTTGGGGACCTTGGACGGCAGGACGCTGGGCTCTTTCATGGATTCGTCGTAGTTGGGGACGAAGTTTACGGTATCTTTGTCGATATCGGCTAGCATTTCCTCGGCGATGCGCGACATGCGCACTTCGGTGTAACGCATGGCCGCAGCCGAGTCGCCGTCGACCGAGCCGAAGTTGCCGTGGCCGTCGACCAGCATGTAGCGGATGGAAAAGTCCTGGGCCATGCGGACGGTGGCGTCGTAAACGGAGGAGTCGCCGTGAGGGTGGTATTTACCGAGAACTTCACCGACGATGCGCGCCGATTTTTTATGAGGCTTGTTGGGCGCCATGCCGGCTTCGTGCATCGCGTACAGTATCCGCCGGTGAACGGGCTTCAGTCCATCCCGAACGTCGGGCAGCGCCCGCATGACGATTACGCTCATGGCGTAATTTATGTAGGAGTTTTTCATCTCCTCTTCGATTTTTATAGGCAGGACTTTCCCCAATCCAAAATCCACGTTCTCACCTCTAAAAGTAGTTGCGTATTTTACCCTGACCTATATATTTTCCCTCTGGATGGTAAAAAATCCTGCCTGGTGTATTTATTGAGTGTATAGCTTTTTCCTGCGGCCTATTTCTCCATTTCCCACCACCATAGCAGCGAAACGCAGAAAACCAGCCACGTGCCGCCGGCGAAGTAGCCGCCCAGCACGTCGCTGGGATAGTGGACGCCGAGATAGATGCGGCTGAAGCCGATGACACTCACCAGCACGGCCGCGAGACTATATACGAAAAGCTGCATCGGCAGCCGCCGGATGTGGCGGCAGAGAAGGTAGGCGACCATGCCGTAGAAGCATAGGGAGACCATGGCGTGGCCGCTGGGAAAGCTGTAACCGGCGGCGTTGATGACTTTAAAGAGGTCGGGGCGGGCCCGTTCAAACAGGTGCTTAAGTAAAAAGTTCAGCGTCGAAGCGCCGCCCAGGCAGATGAGGAGCGTTATGGTCTCGCGCCGTTTCCGCAGCCACAGCAGCCAACCGGCGGCAAGCGGCGCAAGGACGGCGTACACTACTCCCGATCCAAAGGCGGTGACGACGATCATCGCCTGGTCGGCCGCCGGTGTGGCGAAGGTGCGGACAAGCCAGATAACGGCCCTGTCGACAAGATCGGCTTCCTGATGGTAGATGGTTTCCTCGGTGAGGTGGACGAACAGCGTTAGCAGAAATCCGCAGACGGCCAGGCCGGCGAGGGCGTATATCCCCGGCCATCGCTCCCGGTTGTCGCGCAGCACGGCCAGTATTCGCCCGAACAGGGGCTTACGCCGCAGGTAACCGGCCAGCCGCCATACGCTCCAGGCCGCCGCCAGCATCGCCGCGCTTGCTGCGCCACCCAGCAGCCATACAAACATCCCGGCCAGCGGCGACCCGGGCGGCAGGACGAGCCTAACGGAAGAGGCCGCAGCGGCGACGGGGTCGGCATGGAAATGGCCGCCGAGGACGAGCAGCGGGCCTTCAACCCGGCCGCCGGGGCGGAGAAAGACGCTGCCGCCGATGACGGCCAACCACCCGTCAACCCGGCCGGAGACGATCGCGTCGCCGTCGACGACGAGCAGTTTGCCGACCGTCTGCGCCGGATCGACGACGATGGTGCCCTGCGAGAAACCGCCCGGTCTTTCCTGCTCGGGCTTTTTAAATTGCGATAAGGCAAGAAGCACGGCCGCCAGCAGCAGGAGCGCAATGATGCCGGTCAACCATCGGCGTGTCGCTTTCATCTCCGCACCATGTCAGTCGCCGCGCACGTCAGCGAAGATTACCGCCGGAGTGCCGGCGGTAAATATTTTCGGCTCCAGCCGCCGCAGTTCTTCAACAACCCATTCCGGTTCGCGGGCTGCGAGCAGCCGGAGGGCCTCCGCCGCCGAGTCGGCCTGGACGACCGCAACCGCGTCGGTATAACAGGATTGGTGGACATTAGGTTCGTTCATCATGCTCCAGCTGTGGAGGCGGCGGTTGTGCCGCCACAGGAATATCTTCATTATGGATTCTCCCTTTCGTCTAAAGCAGGCGGGCCAGACCAATCCCCAGCCAGGTGGCGAAAAAGCCGACGATAACGTTGAGCGCCAGATTATATGCCGCCAGTGCAGTTTGGGCATCCTCCAACAGCTTGAAAGTTTCGTAGCTGAATGATGAAAAAGTGGTCAATCCGCCGATGAAGCCGACCGTCACGAAAAGTCGCCAGTGGGGACTGACTATGAACCGTTCGGTGGCAATAGTCATAAATGCGCCGATTATAAAACAGCCCACGACATTGGCGATTAGCGTACCGTGTGGGAAGGCGGCGCCGAAGCGGTCCGCGGCCCACTGCGACACCAGGTAGCGGGCAACCGCCCCCAGGCTGCCGCCGATAGCAACGGCGACGATTTTCAGCATCGGATGTCCTCGCTTTTTCCGGCCTTGCTACCGTTTGGGCGGTTTGCGGCCGTATTTGATGACCTCGATATCATCGATGGTGACCATCCCTTCCTGCACCATTTCGTCCAGGTAGGGCAACAGCTTGGCGATGTATTCCCCGCTATCGACGATCTCCACGAGCACCGGCAGGTCGGACGAAAGGTCGACAATTCTGGCCGTATGGATGCGGCTGTTGGCGCCATAGCCTTCCATGCCACGGAAAACGGTGGCCCCGGCCATATCGAGCTCCTTGGCTTTGCGGACGATAGCGTGGTAAAGCGGCAGCCCCTGCCATCTGTCGGCCTCGCCGACGTAAATGCGTAACCGTTTGGCCATACTGGTGATCTTCGGCATCTTATCGCCCCCTTGCTTGCCTTCCTTTATTCCTTTTGCCCCGGCAAGTTTCCTCCCGAAACAAAGGATAATCTTTCCACAGGCGCGAATGGTTATATTATCCCCCTATGACCGGAGGTACTATGGAGAGACTCACCTGCCCGCTCATCGAGTTCGGCTGCCGACGCGAACGCTGCGCCTGGTGGGACGAAAAGGCTCGGGAGTGTGCCATTCTGACCGCCGTGCGAACCTTGAAGGACATCAAGGGTTCGCTTGCGCGGATGGAGGGTGCGGCGAAACGCGACAATTAACACTTCTGAGCGGCGGAAAAACTCTGGGCACGCGCCCAGAGTTTTTTCGTCTTCCGCGTTTACAGGCTGCCGGCCTCGGGAGGGCGAAACGCCGTCTCAGGCAGCGCCAGCAGCTCGTCGATCACGGCGAGCATCGTCGGCTTGTCTTCCGGCAGCCGGCCGTTGACATAGGCGTAGTTCGAGCCGTGGTCACTGTAGAGCTGGCTGGTGACGGCGAGGTTGCCGATGAGCAGCGCCGTCTCCCGCAGCGCCTCATGCGGGGAAAGGAGGCCGAACCGGCCCCGCCGGTAGTCGTCGTATAGGGGCGTGCCGGGGGTGGGGATATAGGTGCGCAGTCTGATAAAGTCCGGGTTTATCGCGTTGAGGACGGCGGCGCTGGCGGCGGCGTGTTCGCGGCTCCTCTCGCGCCCGCCGATGCCGATCAGCACATACTCGCTCAGTTCCATTCCGGCCGCTTTGACCTTTAGGCCGGCCGCGATGATTTCGGCCGCCGTCGCACCTTTCTGGACGCGGGCCAGGACTGCGTCGTCGCCGCTCTCCATCCCGGAATGGATCCGGCTCAGGCCGGCTTCCCTGAGCAGCCGCAGCTCTTCGGCCGGCTTCAGGTTGATGAACCGGGCCGAGCCGTAGCTGGTAACCCTTTTAAGCCGCGGAAAGAGCTCGCGGGCGCAGGCAAGGACTTCGAGCAGTTGCTCAGTCTTCATTAGTATGGTGTTGCCGTCCGGGAGGAAGATGGTTTCGACCTTGTCGCCATAATACTCTCTGGCGGCACGCAGGTCTTCCTTGATCTCCCCTACCGGCCGGATGCGGAAAGCCGTCCCTTTGTACATCGGGCAGAAAGTGCATTTGTTGTGGGGACAGCCGATCGTGCACTGGATCAAAAGGCTGCCCGCCTCGCTCGGCGGCCGGTATACCATTCCTTCGTAACGCATATCGGTCGCTGCCTCCTTTGTATTGCTTTGCTTTCTATAGTATATGTCTGCGGCGCCTCCACAATCGCCGGGGTCAGGCCAGACGATGGGCGACCAGCAGGATTGCCAGCGCAAAGAGACTGTAACGGTGAAAAATGCGCCGCGCCATGACGGCCGGATTGGCCTTGAGCCGCCAGCCGCTAACCAGCATATCCAGAACGCCAGCGGCGACAGCAACGCCCAATGCGGTTTTAAGGCTAAGCGGATGGAACTGCCACATCACAAAGATATGATACGGGGCAGTTAAGACCAACAGCGGGCCGATATAGGGGTGGCTGATGCGGGCGTACGCGACCGCCTGCCGCAGGCGCTGGGCGGCACCCGGCCGAAGCCCGCGGCGCTGCAGGTGGACAAAGGCGGTGCGCAGCAGATAGTAGCAGGAGGCGAGGATGACAAGCACCAAGGACAGCCGGGCGGAGATTATCGCCAGTTCGTAATCCATCGTGGCCCCCTAATTCTTTAGCACCAACGTGCCGTAGCCCCGGCGGCTGTGCTTCACGCCGGCGTCGGCGGCGTCGCCGATAGCCCAGATTACTTTGTTGTCGCCGATCTTCAGCGGTTTGTCCCTGCTGTCGCCGGTATTAAGCTTGCGTTTGACCTCCAGCACCAAAACGCCGTCCTTGTGGCTGCCGCCCGCCGCCGTAATGTCGGCAGTCCCTCCCTGTTTGTCGTCGGGCGGATGGGGGCCGACGACGCCGGTGCTGTACATATCGGAAATCACGGCTTGGCCATCTTTGACATAGCCGAAAATCATATCGGCGCCCTTCATTTTTTCCTCCGGGTCGATGCCGAGCGCCAGCCAGCCTTTCGTTTGCGCTTTGAGGGCCAGCATGACGCTGTCGCCCTCAATGCGGCTGAAGACTTCGAGCTCGCCGATTTTTTGCATCTGGGCGTACTCGCCGTCGCCGACTACGCCGTCGGCCTTCCACTCCTGGCTGATCGTCACCGGCGCAGGCGATGACGGCGCCGGCGGCTGGACGGGCGTTTTCTGACCACCGCAGCCAGCTAGGGCAAAAACCATTATCAGTGTTGCGAGAAGGGCACCCGGTATAGCTCTTGGCATAATAACCACCCTTCACTTGTTTTTGCAAAGTTTCCCCGGAACGGGCTGAAAACCCTCTTTCGCGCGGCAAAGTGGCGGCAGGATATTGTCATACGGCCCAGAACTTGGTTATATATGCCTCCAAGGAGGGATGCCGGTGAATCGGCTGCGTTTTGTCGTCTCTGTCGCCCTGCTGCTGGCGCTGGCTACAGGCCCTGTTTGCGCCGCGGGGTTGGCCGCCCACGCGCTGACCGTGGACGGCCGTGCGCGCAGCTACAATGTTTATGTTCCGTCCGGCTACGGCGGTCAACGGCCGCTGCCGGTCGTCGTCATGCTTCACGGCGCCGGCGCAACCGGGACAGGCGTGATCGCGGAGACCGCCTGGAGCGAAAAGGCCGAACAGCAAGGCTTTCTCGCCGTCTTTCCCGACGCCGTGCGCGCCGATCCTTCCACCCCGCCCGGTTTTCTTACCAATCCCCAGCTGTGGAACGACGGCTCTGGCCGCGGCCAGAGCTTCCTGGGCGGCGTCGACGACGTAAAATTCCTCGACCTGCTGCTGGCCGATCTGGCCATGAAGTACGCCGTCGATAAAAAGGCGGTCTTTCTGACCGGTTTTTCCAACGGAGCGTCGCTCGTTTTTCGGGCGGCAACCCTCCTGCCCGATAGGATCGCCGCCATCGCTCCCGTAGCGGGCCCGTACTGGCCGCTGCCATCCGCCCCTAACCGCCGTCTGCACGTGCCGACGCTGTTCATCGTCGGCACGGCCGATCCGTTTAATCCCTGGGGCGGCGGCCCAATAAACCACCCCTGGGGCTCCTTCACCCAGCCGCCCCTTCTGGACGGGCTGCGAGCATGGGCAGCGCTCACCGGCTGCGAGGGCGGCCTGGAGCCGGCTGCCGGCCGCCAGGGCGTGCGTTCGCTGGCCTGCGCTTCCTTCCCGATGCGGGTTTATCTTGTCGAAGGCCTCGGTCACATGTGGCCGGGCGGCACACCTCAGTTCCCGGCATCCTATATCGGCACCGATCCGGGCACCCTGCCCGCCACCGACGTCATCTGGGAGTTCTTCGCGGCAATAATGGCCAATAAGCGTTAGGAGGCAGTCATGCTGGTCAAAGGCTTTTTCGCCGCCTACCTCATTCTGTGGTTCTATCTCGCCTTCGAGCCGCTCGATCGCTTCGACTGGGTGCTCGACAACCTGCTCGTCTTTCTCCTCGGGCCGCCCTTCCTCTATTCGGCCCGCCGCTTCCGGTTTTCCGACCGGTCGTACATTCTCATTATCGTCTACCTGATGCTCTGCGCGGTCGGCGCCCACTGGTCCTACAGCTTCGTGCCCGCCGGCGACTGGCTCAAAGAGAGCTTGGGCCTCGGCCGCAACCACTACGACCGCATTGTCCACTTTTCATTCGGCCTGCTGCTCGCCTACCCGCTCAAGGAGTGGCTGGAGCGGGTGGCCAAGGTGGCTCCTCCCTGGCCGTATTTCTTCTCTCCCCTTCTGCTCGTCGCCGTGAGCGCTATTTTCGAATGCATCGAAGCCATCGTGGTGGAGATGGTCAACCCCGAGCTTGGCGTGATTTTCCTCGGCGCCCAGGGCGATATCTGGGACGCCCAGAAGGACATAATCGTCGCCCTTTACGGCGGCGCCCTGGCGATGCTTGCGGCCCGGCTGACGTCCGTCGCCAGGCGTACACCGCCCAAAGATCTGAATTTCTGAGGAGGCATCAATTTGAACTACGACTTTGACGCAATCATCGAGCGCCGCGGCACCGGCTGCGAAAAATGGGACGAGCTTGTCGAGATTTTCGGCACAGATGAGGTGTTGCCTTTCTGGGTGGCCGATATGGACTTCGCCGCCGCGCCCGGGATATTGGCCGCCGTACGGGCAAAGGCCGCACACCCCGTGTACGGCTACCACGCCAAGGAGGAGTCCTTCTTCCAGGCGGCGATGGACTGGGAGCGCCGCCGCCACGGCTGGACGATCGGGCGGGACTGGATCGTAAATACGCCGGGGGTGGTCTCTTCGCTCGGCGCCGCGGTACTGGCCCTCACCGACCCTGGCGATAAAATCGTTATCCAGCCGCCGGTATACCCGCCATTCTTTTCCTGCGTGACCCGCAACGGCCGCCAGGTGGTTGAGAACCCCCTGCGGGAGCGCGGCGGCCGTTGGGAGATGGACCTGGCCGACCTGGAAAACAAGCTCGGTCCCGACGTAAAGATGTTTGTCCTCTGCAGCCCCCATAATCCGGTAGGCCGGGTGTGGACTAAGGAGGAGTTGCTGGCCATCGGAGAGGTGTGCCTCCGTCACGACATTACCATCGTCGCCGACGAGATTCACTGCGACCTGATGTTCCGCGGACACCGCCACATTCCTTTCGCCACTCTGGGCCCGGCGCTCGCCGCCCGCACCGTGACCTTCTTCTCCCCCAGCAAAACCTTCAACATCGCCGGCACGTACACTTCGCTGGCCGTCGTATCCGACCAGGAACGGCGCGCAAAGTACTGCGCATTGCTTGCCGGCCTCGGCATCAGCTCCGGCAACCTCTTCGGCCTGGCGGCGGCCGAGGCGGCCTTCAAGACGGGTGAGGACTGGCTCGACAGCCTGCTGCCGTATCTGGAGACCAACGCGGACTTACTCGCGGAGTTCGTGGGCCGCGAGATGCCCGGCGTAAAAGTAACGAAGCCGGAAGGCACCTACTTGGCATGGCTCGACTTCCGTGGCCGCTTCGCCGCCCACGGTGAGCTGAAAAAGTTTTTGGTCGCGGAGGCCAAGGTGGGCCTGAACGACGGATTATCCTTCGGCCGGCAAGGCGAATGCTTTGCACGCTTCAACTTCGCCTGCCCGCGCGCGCTGATGCTGGAAGGGTTATCCCGCATCGCCGCCGCGCTGAAGAAGCGGGGGTAAAGGAAAATCGCAAAGACCGTACGGCTGAAGCCGTACGGTCTTTTTTTATCTGTCCAAATATTTTTTGAAGCCCTTATACTTATCCGGCGTAAACCCTATGCTGGCGTAAAAGCGGTGGGCGTCCTCGCGCCAGTCGATCGAGACGAAGAAGACGTAGTAGCAACCTCGCCGCCGGGCCTCGGCTTCCAGTTCGTCCCACAGCCGCCGCGCCACCCCCTGCCGCCTCGCCGCCCGGGCGACAATGACGTTTTCCACCACCAGGAAAGGCTGGCAGCAGCCGACAATATCGAGACAGACAATGCCCATCATGAAGCCGACAAGCACGCCGTCCCGCTTGGCGCCGAGCAGGATGTATTCCCCGCCGCCGGCCATGCGCCGGAAGTTGGCCGCCATGAGCGTTTCGTCGGTTGGGTCGTCGGTCAGTTCGGTGAACAGCGCGGCCAGCGCGGGCAGGTCTTCTTCGGCAAGCGGCGCAACAGCGATCAAGGCTGCGCCGCCCCCAGCCCGAGACGGCGGCGAAGGTCGGCGGCAAACCGGCCCTCCATCACGCCTGAGACCGGGCCGGTCATGAATACGTGTCCGTCCGGCCGGATGTCGATGTCGATGACCCCGCCCGGCATGCGAACCTTGACCGCCGGCCCGGTAAGCCCCAGCCGGTGGGCGACGCTGGCCGCGGCGCAACTGCTGCTCCCAGAGGCGAGGGTGTACCCGGCTCCCCGTTCCCAGATCTCGATCTGGATGTTGGCCCGGTCGACGACCTTGAGAAACTGGACGTTGGTCCGCCTGGGGAACAGCGGATGATTTTCGACCAAGGGTCCAAGTTTTTCGGCCGTTTCCCGGGAAATATCGTCAAGAAGAATGACGCAGTGGGGGTTTCCCATCGAAACGCAATTGACGGCGTAGTCGACGGCGTCGATAGCAAGCTTCTCGCCGAGAATCTCGCGCGGCGGGCCGCCTGCCGGCAGATCGGCGCTGCTAAAGCTGGCAGCGCCCATGTCTACCTTGATGAGGCTGGCCGCTTCGTCGAGCACCGCGACGGCGACCGTGCCGCCGGCGGTAACGAGCGTAAACTCCTTGCTTTGTACATAGCCTGTTTCCACGAGGTAGCGGGAGAATATGCGGATGCCGTTGCCGCTTTTTTCCGCCTCGCTGCCGTCGGGATTGAGTATCCTAAGCCGCATCTTGCCGTCTCCCAGCAGAGGCCCATAAAGGATGCCGTCCGAGCCGACGCCGAAATTGCGGTGGCAGATGAGGCGGATATTCTCTTCCGTCAGCGCCAGGCTGCTTTTGTTGGGGTCAACGACGATGTAATCGTTGCCGAGGGCGTGGTATTTGTAGAAATCGGCCGTCATATCCATCCCTCCAAAATATCTTGCTTATTTTTTCAACGCTTGTTCTATGTCTCCGATAATATCGTCGGGATGCTCTATCCCCGCCGACAACCTTATCAAACTGGGCGTAACCCCCATGCGCAGTTTGCGTTCGCGCGGCACCGAGCCGTGGGACATGACGTCGGGCAGGTTGACGAGCGTCTCGACTCCGCCCAGACTGTCGCCCAAAACGCAGAGCTTCGTCCGCGACAAAAAGGCGCGGGCGAAATCGCCGTCGCCGAGGTCAAAGGAGACGACGTTGCCTGTGCCCCGTGCCTGACGGAAGTGGAGGTCGTGGCCGGGATGATCGGCGAATCCGAGGTAATAGACTTTTTCCACCTCGGGACGGGCCCGCAGCCATTCGGCGACGACGCGGGCATTTTGCGCCTGCCGGTCCATGCGGATGCCGAGCGTCTTGAGGCCGCGCAGCAGCAGCCAGGAGTCCTGCGGCCCGAGTACGCCGCCGGTGGCGTTCTGGACGAAGTGCAGCTCCTCGGCCAGTTTTTCGTCCTTGACCACCACCACGCCGGCGAGTACGTCGCTGTGGCCGCCGATGAACTTGGTGGCGCTGTGGACGACGATATCCACCCCCAGGGCCATCGGCTGCTGAAGGTACGGGGACATGAAGGTGTTGTCGGCGATGGCGAGCAGGCCCCGGTCGTGGGCGAGGGCGGCAACGGCGGCAATGTCGGTGACCATGAGGGTCGGGTTGGAGGGTGTCTCGATGATCAGCGCTTTGGTCGCCGGGGTGATAGCGGCGGCGATGTCCGCCAGGTCGCCGAATTCCACGTAGCTGGCCGACAGCCCGAACCGTCCCAGCACCCGGTCGAGGACGCGGGAGGTGCCGCCGTAGAGGTTCTGGCTGGCGACGATATGGTCGCCGGCCTTGAAAAGATGCAGGACGGCCGTCATCGCCGCCATGCCCGAGGCGAAGGCGAACCCGCGGCAGCCGCCCTCAAGAAGGGCCATCTGCTCTTCGAGCGCGTGGCGGGTGGGGTTGGCGCCCCGCGAATATTGGTAGCCGCCCTGCTGTCCGACGGTGTGCTGGCGGAAGGTGGACACCTGATAAATGGGCGTGCTCACCGATCCTGTCGACGGATCGCCTTCGGCGCCGTGGATGAGCATCGTTTCAATTTTCATCGCGAATCTCTCCCGTATTAGTTTCGCCTAGCTTTTTATGCCCAGGTATGCCTTGCGCACCAGGGGATCGGCGATCAGGTCGCTGCCCGCTCCGGTAAGCAGCACGCGCCCCGTCTCGAGGACAAAAGCGTCGTCGGCCATCTCCAGGGCCTGAAAGGCGTTCTGCTCGGCGAGCAGAATGGTGGTTCCCTGAGCCTTAATTTCGCGGACCGTCTTGAAAACATTCTCCACGAGGAGGGGCGCAAGCCCCAGCGACGGTTCGTCGAGCAGCAGCAGCTTGGGCCGCGACATCAGCCCGCGGGCGATGGCGACCATCTGCTGCTCGCCGCCGGACAGCGTTCCGGCGTATTGCTTCAAGCGTTCCCGCAGGATAGGGAACAAGGCGTACATTTTTCCCAGGTCGGCCTCGATACCGTCTTTGTCGTTGCGGAGAAACGCCCCCATGAGGAGGTTCTCCTTCACCGTGAGGTTGGCGTACAGGCGACGCCGTTCGGGGACCAGGCAGATGCCCATGCCAAGCACTTCGTATGCTTTGGCCGGCAGCGGCCTCCCCTCGTAGGTTATCTGCCCGGAGGCAGGGGCCAGCAGGCCGGCCAGCGTCATCATCAGGGTCGATTTGCCCGCGCCGTTGGCGCCGATGACGGCCACGATGCGGCCGGGCTGAACGGACAGGCTGACGTCGCGGAGGGCGTGTATCTGGCCGTACTTCACGTTGAGGTTACTGACTTCTAACACGTTTGTATCCCTCCCCGAGGTAAGCTCTGAGCACATCCGGATTTGTCTGGATTTCGTCCGCCGAGCCTTCGGCCAGCTTGACGCCGAAGTCCAGGACAAATATCCTCTCGCACAGCTCCATCACGACATCCATGTGGTGCTCAATGAGCAAGATGGTCAGGTTGTGGCGGGCGTGAAGGGTGCGCACCAGGCCGGCCAGTTCCAGCGATTCTTCGGGATTCATGCCGGCGGCCGGCTCGTCGAGGAGCAGCAGCCTTGGCCTGAGAGCCAGGGCGCGGGCGATCTCGAGCTTGCGCTGCAGGCCGTATGGCAGGCTGTCGGCCCGCACTTCCGCCTTGTCGGCAAGACCGACTTCCTCGAGGCGCTCCATCGCCAGGGCGCAGATTTCCTTTTCGCGGCTCTTCACCCGCGGCGAGCGCACCAGCGCTTCGCTCAGAGCATAGTCGACCTCGTTGTCGACGGCGATGCGAACATTGTCGAGCACCGTCAGGTTGCGGAACAGACGGATATTCTGGAATGTGCGGGCAATGCCGTGCGCCACCACTTTATCGGGGCGAATGGCGGTAATATCCTTTCCGTTGAAAGCGATGCTGCCGGCGGTGGGCGCGTATACGCCGGTGATGAGGTTGAAAACGGTCGTTTTGCCGGCGCCGTTGGGGCCGATGAGGCCGGTTACCTGTCCCTGGGCGACCGACAGGCTGATGTCTTTGCAGGCGACGATGCCGCCAAAGTTCTTGGTGACCCCGTTAAGCTCGAGCATGCTCATTCTCCTGCCCCTCCTCCGGCGGCGGCCGGTTTTCTGCGGAAGCAGCGGACACAGCTCTGCCAGGAAATCTCCCGGAAGCCGAACAGGCCCTGGGGCCTGAAGACCATGATGGCCACAAGCAGGAAACCGTAGGCCACCAGCCGCCACATGCTGGCCATCCTGAGCGCCTCGGGCACGGCGACGAACAGCACCGCGGCCACCGTCGGCCCGGTGATGCTGCCCATCCCCCCGGCTACGACGCTGGCCGTAAGCTGGGTGGAGAGGGCGGCGGTGAACATGCCCGGCTGGATGAAGGAGACGTAGTGGGCAAAGAGGCCGCCGGCCAGACCGGCGCAGCCGGCGCTGAACACCAGCGACCGCATCCTGACCTGGAAGAGGTTGATGCCCATCATCTCGGCGGCGACGAAGTCCTCGCGCACCGCGATGGCTGCGCGCCCGTAGCGCGAATGGACGAAGTTGCGGGCCACCCACAGGACGAGGATGGTGAGGACGATTACGATGGGGAGAGTTGTCTCGCTGGCAATGCCTGGCAGGCCGCGGGCCCCCTGGGTGATGTCAAGGTTCTCCAGCAGCACCCGCACCGCCTCGCCGAAGCCGAGGGTGGCGATAGCGAAGTAGTCGCTGCGGAGCTTGGCTCGCAGCGTCGGATAGCCGATGATAACGCCGACCAGCGACGACACGGCGATGCCGGCCGTAAGCGCCGCCCAGAAGTTTACGTCGTAGAAATAGGTCAGTATGCCGGCCGTGTAGGCGCCAATAGCGAAGAATGCGGCGTGGCCGAGGGAAAAGAGGCCGGTAAATCCGGTGAAAACGGCCAGCCCCACCGTGGCAATGACATAGATCAGGCTGAATGTTATTATGCCGCTGACATATTCGAGCATGGCAGGTTACACCTTTTCCTCGAGAAATTTGCCGAACAGACCGGTCGGCAGCACCAGGAGCAGGATGACAAGCAGGGAAAAGCTGAAGACGTCGCGGACGACCGAAGACACATAGGCGGACACGAAGGTTTCCAGCACCCCGAGAATAAGTCCGCCCACGACCGCTCCGGGCAAGCTGCCCAGGCCGCCGATGACGGCGGCGATGTACGCCTTGTTTGTTATCCAGCCCATGGTGGGGTAGACCATGTACTTCATCCCCAGAAACATGCCGGAGATGCCGGCCAGCGCCCCCGCCAGCAGGAACACCCAGCCGATGACCTTGTTGACGTTGACGCCGTTGAGCTGGCAGACCTGCATATCGTAGGACGCCGCCCGGATCGCGATGCCGGTTTTGCTCTTCTGGAGGAAGTAATGCAGGCCGTAGATGGCGACAGCCGAAAAAACGATGGCGAACACGTCGAGGAGGCCGAGCGACACGCCGCCGAAGGAGACGTTCTGCTGGGTCAGGATCTCGGGAAAGGCGTAGAACCTTGAGCCAATGGTCGCGTAAACGAGGTTTTCGAGGAAGATCGAGGTCCCCATGGCGCTGATCATGAAGTAGAGCGACGAGGCGTTGCGCTTGCGCAACGTACTGTATGCCAGTCGCTCGTTGGCGAAGCAGAGCATAGCTGCCCCCACAATGGAAATGAGGACGGACAGCGCCAGGGGGACGCCCATGTGCATCAAAACATAGTAACCGATGTACGCACCGAGCATAATGATCGACCCGTACGCGAAGTTGCTGAAGTTAAGGATGCTGAAAACCAGGGAGTAGCCCACCGCCATCAGGGCGTAGATACCGCCGATGGCGAGTCCGGTCACTAGCGTTTGGATGAACATAGGCGCCCGCTCCTTAATATTGAGACTTGCCCAACTCAGGAAAAAAACAGGGACGGCGGGAGCCTTCCGGCCCGCACCGCCCCGCTTTCGCCGTTATTGGGTGACGAATTTGGCTTTGAAAATGAATTTGCCGCCTTTGACTTCCTGGATAACAGCCGGCTTGTTGAGCGGATCGTGGGTCTTGGGATCGATGGTCAGTTTGCCGCTCAGCACCGGCAGGTCCTTGGTTTTGGCAAGCTGCTCGGCGATTTTCGCCGGTTCGGTGCTATTGGTCTTCTGAATGGCGTCGATTACGGCGTACAGCCCGTCAATCGCCATTACCGGGTTGGGCATGATCGGGTCGCTCTTGTATTTCTCCTTGTATTCCTTGATGAACGTCTGGATGTCGGGGTCGTCCAGGCTGGCAAGGTTCACGAAATAGGAACCTTCCACGGCCGAACCGCCGAGGGTGACGAGGTCGGGGCTGCCCCAGCCGTCGCCGCCGAGGAATTTGGCCTTGATGCCTAGGTCGGCGGCCTGCTTCATGACCAGGGCCGCTTCTTTCTGCATCGTCGGGATGAAGAGTACGTCAGGGTTGGAGCCTTTCACTTTGCCGAGGATGGCGCGGAAGTCGAGCTCGCCCGAACGGAAGGCTTCGTTGCCGACAATCTTGCCGCCCTGTTTCTGGAACTCTTCAATGAAGTATTTCCCCAGCCAGGCCGAATAATCGGAGCCGACGTCATAGATGATCGCCGCAGTCTTGGCCTTCAGGTCCTTGACCGCAAACTGCGCGGCCACAGTGCCCTGGAAGGGGTCGATAAAGCAGGTGCGGAAAGCGTACGCCCGCACTTTGCCGGTCTTGTCGTCCATCGTCACCTTGGGGTTTGTGGCGGTAGTGGCGATGAACGGCACCTTCGCCGGCTCGGTGACCGAGGTCATGGCGATAGCGACGCCGCTCTGACCGGGGCCGATGATGGCGACGACTTTATCGCCCACAAGGCGCTTGGTGACGTTGACCGCCTCGGTGGCGTCGGCGCGGGTGTCATAAGCGATCAGTTGCAGCTTCTTGCCCAGCACCCCGCCTTTGGCGTTGATTTTAGCAATTTCCATTTCAACGGCATTTTTTTCAGACTGCCCCCACATCGAGCTGTCGCCGGTCAAAGCGACCGCCTGCCCGATCTTGATTACGTCCGCGCCGCCTGATGACCCGCCGCACCCGGCGACCACCGCGGCAAAGAGCACTGCCAACCCTAAAGCCAACCATTTCGTCCGCATAATATCCCTCCTGCTTTTTCTCGGTTTACCAGAACCCGAAAAAACCCTTCCCTGCCCCCCTCCAGTCAAACTATATTCCCACCGCGGGTCAAACATCCAAGAAATGCCGTACATAATATTATTTTTCCTATAATCTCCAAATCCTCTTTCGCGGCAGAATTTTGCGTCGATTACTTTGCCTCGTTGCCGCCGGTCAGTGGATAGCTTTCTTCTTGATCCGTCCGCCGATAACTTCGTGGACATCCTGCACCGTCACAAACGCGTTTTCGTCTTTTTCGTAGATGATCGACTTAAGCTTGGCGATCTCCAGCCTGGTGACCACCGAGTATAGGACTTTTTTGGGTTCGCCGGTAAAGCCGCCGGCGCCGTGCAGCACCGTCACGCCCCTGCCGAGGCGGGCCAGGAGGGTTTCGGCGATTTCGTCGGGGTTGTCGGAGACAATTATCACGCCTTTGGTCTCGTCGAGGCCCTCGATTGTTATGTCGATAACCTTGAAGGCGACGAAATAGGCGACCAGCGAGTACATCGCCTTGTCCCAGGAAAAAACGAACCCGGCACTGGCGAGAATGAACAGGTTCATAAACATTACCACTTCCCCGACCGAAAACCCGGTCCTTTTGTCGAGGATGATGGCGATAATCTCGGTGCCGTCGAGCGAACCGCCGTAACGGATTATCAGACCCACCCCGACACCGACAATGATGCCGCCGAAAACGGCGGCGAGAAAAAGGTCGTTCGTCAGTTCGGGAATGGGGCGAAAATAAGCCACCCAGCCGGCAAGAGACACTACGGCGAAGATCGTGGAAAAGGCAAATGTTTTGCCGATCTGGTTGTAACCGATATACAAAAACGGCAGGTTGAGGACTACGATCAGTACGGCAAGCGGAATGCTGGTCAGGTGGCTCAGCAGGATCGAGATGCCGATGACGCCGCCGTCGATAATTTGGTTGGGCACGAGAAAAATCTCCAGCCCAACCGCCGCCAGAATGGAGCCGATAAAAATCATGACATATTTTTCGATCAGGCGGAACATTATCTGGCGTTTGGTCCGCGGCATATATCCACCCCTTTCTTCGCGGCAGCGGCGGAAGGGGCCTTAATAGACCCCTTCCGCATTACGTGATAAAGTTAAATGATCTTCTCCCCCTGGTACACTTCGCCGCCGGCATCGGGCATAATGCCATAACGCACGGTCCACAGCGTCTTGTACTTCACCGCCTGGGCATGGATGCGCGGCCACTCGTCGGGGATCGATTTTATCACCTTCGCCGGCAGCCCGACCACCAGCGAGTGGGGCGGGACTATCTGGTTCTCCCTGACCACCGCTCCGGCGGCGACAATACTGCCTTTGCCGATGACCGCTCCGTTGAGAATTACCGCCCCCATGCCGATCAGGCAGTGCTCTTCGACGGTAGCGGCGTGGATAACGCAGTTGTGGCCGATTGTGACGAAGTTTCCGATGATGGCCGGATAGTGGTCGGCGACATGGACGACGCTGTTGTCCTGCACGTTGCTGTAGCGGCCGATCTCGATGCGGTTGACGTCGCCGCGCACTACCGTGTTGAACCATACGCTGCTGAACTCACGGAGCGTCACTTTGCCGATTACTTTCGCTCCGTCGGCGATAAAGGCCTTGTGGTCCACGCTGGGCTTGATGCCTTCGAATTCCGTCATAGCAAGCCTCCCTGCCCACTAACCAAGTAAATCCTGTTTGACCTTGTCCAGCCCAAGACGGTCGATCATCCGGCCGAGACGCTCGTATTTGTTGGCGTTGGCCTGATAGTAGGTTATGATCTTGTCCACGAGGGGCAGCACGTCCTCCTGGGGAACGCCCTGGGCCAGAACGTCTGCCAGGCGCGGTCTGGCGCTGGCGCTGCCGCCGATCATAACAGTATATCCCTTAGGTGTTCCCATGATGCCCAAATCCTTTATCCCCGGCTCGCTGCAGGAGTTTGGACAGCCGGAAACCCCCATCTTGAACTTTGAAGGCAACTCCATGCCGTGGTAGCGCTTGTCGAGTTCTAGCCCCAGGGTCACAGCATCCTGCTGGGCCATCCGGCAAAAATGCATCGCCGGACAGATCTTGACGCTGCGGACGCACAGACCCACTGCCGCGCCTTTAGGCGTGCCGAGATCGGCCCACGCCTGGTCGATCTTGTCCTCGGCTATGCCGACGATGGCCACGCGCTGCGCACTGGTGAGCTTGACCGCCTTGGCACCGTATTTCTCGGCAACGTCGGCAATCTTGCGCAGCAAGCTGAAGTCGAGGATTATCCCACCGGGGATATGAGGGGCGATGGCGTACGTTTCCTTGTCTCGCTGCAGGATAGCACCTTTTTCCAAGAGATCGCTTTTATTCTCCATTATTATTCCTCCTGTACGCCTGGCGAATTAGCCTGCCAGATGAGTTTTTACTGTAAAAGTATTTCTGTATAAAAGACAAAAAGCCCTCTTTGCAGAGGCCTTCGGTCGCGTTAATAAATAGATGGCTGACCGTTATTAACCGATCGCCCTTTTTAGCGTTTCAGTCTCGATCCGAAACTTGTTCTTGATGCGCGAAAGGGCGTTGTCGACCGCCTTGGGCGACCGCGACAACGTTTCCGCTGTTTCCTGAAGGGAGAAGCCGGCGAGGCGACACTTCAAGACTTCCATCTCCAGAGGGGATAGCGATTTTTTCAGCCTGCGCAAAAAGGTCGCCGCCTCTTCTTCGGCGATTATCGTTGTCAAAGGATCGGACGCTGCGCCGGCGATAATTTCGCCGACTTCCTTGATATGGGTGTACTTGTCCTCCTGCACGCGATTTTCAAGCCTTTCCGCGCCGGTAAGAATAAGCGCCTTGCCACGCCGCGCCGTCTTGAGCGCGGTAATCAGATGACGATCAATAACCAGCGCGGCAAATCTTTTGAATGACGTCTTGCCTTCCGGCTTATAGGCGAGGGCTGCTTTATAAAGCCCCATCATTCCTTCTTGGATAACATCTTCGCGATCGCTTCCGGGGAAGTAATACTTCTTGGCTATAGCACGGATCAGGCCTTTATATTCGGCAACAAGATCAGCAAATTGCGTGTCGGATACCGAAGTAATGACAAGCACCTCCCTATATGGCCATAAGTCGCCGTCCAATTGATAAGCTTACGTTATCTCAGCCCCAGCGCCGCCAGTTCCTCCTGGTTAATCACTCTTTCGATGGCGACCCTCAGGCGGCGTTTGCCAACTTTCCGCAATCGCCAGATGTCATTAAGTTCCTCTTCCACTTTCGCGACTAGACTCTCGACAAGAACCTCTTCAGCACCGGGTAAAACTGCTCTGATGTCCGAACGAATTTTATCCTGGCTCGCCATAGTCTCCTCCTCAGATAATCGCTTCTCTACCCTCGCGCTTCATGCGGAAAGTACTTCGCCCTCCTTAGGGCTGGAAACATTACTTATTTGTCATGCTTTGTCGAAATATATCTTCTTATATTATAAATTTTAATCAGCATTTTTTTATGATGCAAAAGTCCTGTCTTCATTGCTATATATAGTACTAAAGTCCTATTTTTAGGGACTGACAAACACAAGAGATAGGGGCGTTCGTCCCATGCAATCAAAAATATCCCGACAAAACAGCCAGGGATCACTGTTTCGCAGTAACCCCTGGCCTCCGTGCCTTGTTCGACGGTTTTTTCAGTACATCCGCTCACTATCCGCACTTCTCACGAGCTACGAACTATAGGTAGAACGACAGTAAAGGTCGTTCCCTTGCCTTCCTCGCTTTCGACTCCGATCTCGCCGCCGTGGTTGCGAATTATGTCGTAGCTGACGCTAAGACCCAATCCGCTCCCTTTGCCGACCTCCTTGGTGGTAAAGAACGGCTCAAAGATTCTGTTGATGTTCGCCGCCGAAATGCCCCTGCCGCTGTCGGCAACGGAAATAAAAATCTTATCGTCGGTGGCCCAGGTTTTAATATGTATCTCCCCAAAAGACTCGATAGCCTGCGCCGCGTTGATCAGCAGGTTCATAAACACCTGGTTGAGCTGCCCGGGATTGCAGCTGGTCAGGGGAAGCTCTCCTAGGTCCTTTGTGACGGCAGCTACGTTTTTGAGCTCGCTGCCGATAACGTTGACGGTGGCTTCGATACCATTGTTGATATTCGCCATTTTTCTCACTTGGTCCGACCGGGCAAAACCTTGCAGATCATGAACGATGTTTTTCACCCTGGCGGCCCCGTCGAGGGTTTCATCGATAAGATCCCTTGTATCGCCAAGGACATGATCGATTTTCAGCGACCGCCTCACATTTCCTACCGAGGCTATCACCTCCGCCGCCGCCTTCTCCCCGCCGTCGTTCACAAGGTCGTTTAGAGCGACTGCCTGGAGAGCTATAAATTGTTCGAGCTTGTCGGTGTATTGGCGCAGGATCTCAAGATTGCTGATAATGAACGCCATCGGGTTGTTGATTTCATGGGCAACGCCGGCGGCCAGCTGGCCTATACCGGCCAATTTTTCCTGCTGGATGAGCTGGGCCTGTACCAACTGGAGCTGCCTGAGCGCCTCTTCCAGTCTGGCCTTCGAGACGGTGGTTTTCTGCAAATCGGCGGCCATCTCGTTAAATGAGACCGCCAGCCGGCCGATTTCGTCCCGCGAGCTGATGTCGACCGGCTGGAAATAGTCCGTGCCTTGGGCGACAATGTGCTCGGTGGCGCGCTGCAGCCTCACCAGCGGCCTTGTCACCCACAGGGATAAGAAAAGAGCAATCAGCACAAGGGCGACGCCGAACTGCAGGAAAGACACCGCCACATTCTGGCCGGTGAGGGCGGCGACCTTACCGGTGATGCTTGCCTCCGGATAGCCAAGAACGACAGCGCCGACATGACGTCCGGATGGTTCTATGACCGGAATGACAAAGCCGAACATTTCCCTGCCGTCGGCCGTATACCTTACCACACTTTCCTTGGAATGCTCAACAGCGCGATGAAGCGCCGGATCGTCCATCCGGCGGTGTCTGGCAGTATTATTGCTGTGGAAAAGCACCGTGCCGTTGGTATCTACAACTGCCGCATAGGTGATATCCGGATATTTCTTTACAACCTCGTCGCACAGTTCGTCGAAGCCGACAAGATCGCCGAACGGCAAGCCATAGCCCAACAGCCGCTCCACCTGCACTTTGAGCCCCTGGCCGACTGCGAACAATTCGCCCTCGACAGCGTCAGTATACTCGGCGCGGAAAATTCGGCTCGTGAAGAATACGTTGATGACAAGCGCCAGCAGAAAACCAGCCAGCAGGATGATCATGATCTTCGCCTTCAGTGTCCTGGCCATATCACTGCCACCCGTACGCGCTGAAGACTTTGGAACTCAGCAGCGTCTTACTGTCGATTCTCAGGCCGAGGTCCTTCACTCTCGCCAGGCTGATCGCCGCCTGGCCCCTGGAGGTAGGCTGCATGGGAAAGGCGGCGGGCTTCTTGTCGTCCGCCAGAATCTCCCGGGCGATCCGGCCCGCCGCCAGTCCCTGCTCGTAGCCCGATACCGAAACCACGCACAGCGTGCCGAAGCTTGCCCTGTCTATCCAAAAGCTGAAATCCGGCAGGCGGCTGTTCTCGGCCGTCCACTTCAGCACGTCGCGGTAATGGACATTACTGCCGCGCTCATCCTTGAAATTGAAAATGCCTACCAGGCAGACACCGTCCACCTGTTCCTCGTACTCTTTCATTTTCGCCTGATACTCGGCGAACGTGCCGATTGTGTCCCAGGCAACAAAATCAATTCCCGGTATTTCGCCTGCTCTGGCTTTCATCCTCTTCGCCACCGCTTCCCATATGGGCGCGTCGTCGAAGACTACGGCCACCTTCGTCGCTCCCGGCACGATTCTGTGAAACAGGGCGGCACTTTCCACGAAATGTTCGATTTCGAGGACGCCGGTAACGTTCTGGCCGCGGGAAAGGCCATACTCCTGCGGCGTCTTGTTGACCCCGCTGAAGACGAAAGGAATGGCGCCTCCGGTGTGGGGCCCGGTCACATACTGCTGGGCTTCGTCGTCGCTGGTGTATACAAGGTCAGGTCGCCAATCGGCGATCAGCGCCGCCGCTTCCCGGCCGCTATTCTCCAGCCGCTCGGCGGAACTCCTGTTTTTGGCGTCCATCTGGTAGACCCGGTATTCGACGTCGAGTCCCTTGAGCGCGTCCTTGAACCCCTCAAACTGCATATCCGTCCACTCCCACGGCGAGTGATAGCTCATGACGTGGAGAACCTTGAACTTCTTTTGCGTCCCCGCGGGCTGGGAAGCCGACCGAGCCTGCCCCTGCGCCTCGCCGCCCTGCGGCGCGGCGCAGCCGGACAGGATGACCGTTCCGGCGAGAACGGCCATTATCGCAGTTAACAATAGCCTATATTTACGCAAATCAGCCGCCTCCAAAACATACTCCGACAAAGCCGCAAAAAAAACAAGCCAGAGCAAACCCTGACCATCGGTGTCGGCGAAACGGCAACCTGGCAATCGTAGCCGCCGGGCGGCGACTTTAGACCCATGGCTTTGCGTCCCTATCTTTCGGTAGGTTTGCCAAATGTTTTGTTGTGGTTTCATTTTACATTGTCTGTAGATTATAGTCAAATTTTATCGGGACTTATGTCCCATTTTCCCCTTACTATCGTCCTATTTCCTCCATGCAGGCGGGGGAACGGAGCGAGGGTTCCAGGCGTTAAATCTTGCCGAGCCTGTACCCCACGCCCCGGACTGTCTCGATCGCCTGTGCCACTGCCGGCTCGCCGGCCAGCTTTAGCCGCAGGTGACGAATATGCACGTCCACCGTCCTGGAATCTCCGGCGTATTCGTACCCCCACACCGTCTCCAGCAACTGATCGCGGGAAAAAGCCCGTCCAATGTTGGCAAGGAAAAGTTTCAGCAGTTCGTACTCCTTCGGGGTAAGCTCAAGTCGCTCTTCGCCGAGGAACGCCTCGTGGCGGAGCAGATTCAGCCTGACCCTGCCTGCCGCAAGTTCGTCAGCCTGCTGCGGCTCCTTCTGCGAGCGGCGGAGCACGGCTTTGACCCTCGCGGTAAGTTCGCGCGGGCTGAAGGGTTTGGTCATATAATCGTCGGCTCCCATCTCCAGCCCGAGGATGGTGTCGATTTCTTCCGCCTTTGCAGTCAGCATAATTATCGGGATCGCCGCGGTTGCCGCCTGGGCCTTGAGCTGTCGGCAAACCTCAAGGCCGTCCTTTTCCGGTAGCATGATGTCCAGGATAATTAGGTCCGGGCGCTCCCTGCGGACGCTCTCGAGGCAGGCCTGTCCATCCGCGGCCTCGCTGCAGGTGAAGCCCTCCTTTTCCAGGTTATACCTCACAAGCTGGCGGATATTAGCCTCATCGTCGACAACAAGTATTGTCCCTGTCATCTCCATCCCTCCGGTCGCGTTGCGAACACTCTTATTATTACCTCCTTAACTTCAAGAAGCGGTTTTCCTTCTCCTTCCTGGGCATGCGCTCTTCTCCGGCGACTCTCTTTCGGAAAAATGACCGGCCTGGTAATAACAGGCCGGTCATTTTTGAAAGGGAACATAAATGTTTTTATACATATCGAGTCGCTTTGGGGCATTTAATCTCACATAATTCAAAATGAAATCCCCACACTATATTCTTCCCGATTAAACTTGCACCGGAGTGTATTATAATGCAATGCCTGGAGCCAATGCTACATCGAATGGAATATCTGCCCGCCGACTTTTAGGCTAAGTTTGTGGACGGCGTCGATGGTGTTCTGATTGTGTTGGCGCACGCATTCCTCTATAACCGCCGCCGAAGCCTTTTCCTTGAGCAGCTGGATGAGTCGGTCGTGTTCTTCGGTAGAGGCTTTGGCCCGCTGGGGCGCAAAAGCAATGCTGGCGTGCCGTACCTGCGATACCCGCTGCCAGACTTGTTTGAGTTTGTCGATAAGGTACGAATTGCCGCATTTCTCGTGGATAGCGGAATGAAAGGCGACGTTCATCGCGCCCACTTTCTCGAGGTCGAGACTGATGAGTGATTCCTTCATCCTAGCGTTGAGATCTTCGAGTTCGCGAATATCCTTGGCGGTAAGCCGCTGGGACGCAAGGGCGGTGGCGGCCGCTTCCAGCACGAGCATGACAAAAGCGGCTTCAAGATAATCCGCTTCGTTTACCTGTTTTACAATTGCCCCGCTATAGGGTATGATCTCGATCAGTCCGTCCGCTTCGAGTTGCTGGATTGCTTCCCGCACGGGGATAATGCTCAGATTGAGTTCTTTGGCGACACGGTCGATTATTATCCGATACCCCGGCCCAAAGGAGCCGTTAAGAATATTGGTCTTTATATACTGATACGCTTCCTGTTTCTTGATAGTTTTCGTCGTCATCTTTCACCATGCCTCATGCGGATTACCACAATATTATATACGAAATAATATATAATCTCAATACGGTTCTGCAATTTCTCGTAAATGGTACTCCTGGAAGCGCTTTATAGCTTGGGAAGAAAGAGGAACGTTGCCGGTCTTCCGACCGTCAGACGTTCCTCTTGTGACTCCGGCGGCCGGGGAGGGGGGTTAGCCGCAGGACACTACCCGTTTTATCTGGGCATAGGACTGGTCTACATACTCCTGTAGCTGGGCGATCTCCTCGGTCGACAGGTGGGCGAACCGCTTCATCAGCCCGGTGAATTCTTGGATGGGCGCAGGATTTTTTACCTCGTGGGTGAACCTGATCACACCGTTTTCGGCCTCCCACAATGGGAAGTAGTTCGTTTCGACCGCGGCCTTGGTAACTTCGACGGCGTGTTCGGTTTCGAATTTCCAACCGGTGGGACAGGGGGTGAGTACGTGGATGTAGGCCATGCCGCGCTTGACCGCCTCTTTGGCTTTGAGGAGCTTGCGGGCGTAGTCCTCCGGGTAGGCAAGGGTGGCGGTAGCGACATATTCGATGTTGTGGAAGGCCATCAGGAGCGGCACATTCTTGGGCGTGCCCTGGCGGCCCCGGCCGCGCGATCCGACCTGAGTGGTGTTCGTCCAACTGCCGAAGGGCGTGGTGCTGCTGCGCTGGATGCCGGTGTTCATGTAGGCTTCGTTGTCGTAGCAGATATAGAGAATCCTCTCGCCCCGCTCGGCGGCGGCCGATACCTGCCCGAAGCCGAGGTCGGCTGTCGCTCCGTCACCAATGATGGCCAGGCAAATGGTATCTTTTTTGATTTTGCGGAAATACCTGGAGACGCCGGTGGCGCTCGATGCGACATTGGTCATCAAGGTCCCGTAGTAGGGAACTTTGACCTTGGAGCTAAGCACATTGCAGCTCGGGGCGCCGAAGAGGACGATGTCTTTGCCGACGATGCGCAGCGTCTGTCTGTCGAGGAGTTCCATCGCGCATCCCGCGCAGTAGGGCAGGCCGGGGGACAGGGCATCCTCTTGCATTAGCTCTGTGACAACGCTGGCTTTTTTGTAGTCGAGGATGTTGTTGGGACAAGCCTGGCTGCACTTGGGCTCGTCGCCGCAATGATCGCATTTTTGCGATTTGGCTTCGCCGTTTTTATGGTAGATTCCGCCGTAGGGGCAGACCAAATTGCAGATACTGCAGCCGACGCAGCGGCTATCGTCGAGCACCACCGTCCCGGCGGCTGACCGGCTGAGGGCGCCGGTGGGGCAGACGGCCAGGCAGTCGGCCTGACTGCACTGGTTGCAGGTCAGAATGCGGTGATAGTCTACTTCCGGAAGATCGATCTTTTCGATAACTGGTCCGTAGACTGTCCCGGCTCTTTGTCCGCACGCTTCGATGCACAGTGCGCATGAAGGCGGGCAATTAGTGTTACGGACTACAAGGGTGTTGTTTAACATGGCCATTCCTCCTTTTGCGGTCAAATCGCTCGATTGCCACGGTGCTTAAGCATCAGCCAGCACGCGGTTTCCCGTGGTTTGGCAAGCAGGAGGTCGCGGTATTGGCCGACCGGGACCCGCTCCCTAATGAGATAGAGGAAGACGCCCGGATGGACCTGCTTCTGGTTGAGCCCCTCGGCCCCAACGAGTACACCGTCTTTGACCACCAGCTTGAGGAAGCCGGCATTGTCCGCCTTCTCGAAAGTTTCGTAGCCTGGGCCGACCGGTGCATCGGTAGTGCCGAGACTGAAAAGGTGCTCGTCGAAACAACGGAGGTAGTTGCCGGCAATCCAGCCCTTGTATTCCACCGTTTCGCCCGCCATGTTGGCACCGGCTACCTGGCCCTGCTGCACCGCTTCGGGGAGGATCGGGCAGGGGGCGTTCTCGGAATCATCGAAGGAAGGAGCAGCGGCGACGTCACCTGCGGCATATACATCGGGCAGGCTTGTCTCCATATGGCGGCCGACCTTAAGTCCGCCGGCAGCGACCGGAATGAGTCCCTCGGCCACAATATTGGCGGCGACGCCGGTGGCGACAATCAGCCGGTCGACGGACAGCGCACGGCCGTCACTAAGCTTTAGTTCGAGTTTGCCTGCCGCTTTGTTGACCGCAATCAGCGTGGTTTTGACGAGTACCTTACAGCCATGCTTGGCAAATGTCTTCTCGAGGACAGCGACGCTTTTCGGATCAAAGTACTTGCGCAGGAGAGAGCTTCTGGCGATGATGGTGACGGCATGCCCGGCGTGACAAAGCTTTTCGGCCGCTTCCACCGCCACAAGGCCGGCGCCGTAGATGGCAATTTCCTGTTTTTGACCGAGGGTTTTCTGTAGTTTTTCAAAGTCGCCGTAGGTTCTGAAGGTGTATACCTGGTCGGCAGGAAGGTTATCGATAGGCGGAAGCTGAGGGGCTGCCCCAGTGGCAATGAGTAGTTTGTCGTATGCTTCGCAATCGCCGCCGGCGTATACAATTTCTTTCTTGTCAGGCCGAAGGGCGACGACCTCTTTGCCGCGAACAAGCTCAACATCCATGGCCGCAAGCGTTTCCTGCCCTTTGAGGAAGAGCTCCTTGTCGCTGAGCTCTTTACTGATCAGGTAAGGCAGCATCGCCGGCGAGTAAGGGAGTGTTGCCTCCCTGGTAACAAGCTTTATCTCCGCGGATTGATCAGCGCTGCGGATCGCCTTGGCAGCGGCGAGGGCGGCGGGCCCGGCGCCGATTATCAGGTGTTTGATTCTGTCCATAGCGTCCTCCTTGTTAATCCCAAATCAGCCAGTTGGTTTCCGCCGTCTCCTTGCCTTTCAGGGCAGCAGCGGCGACGGCAAGGGCTTTTTCTATGTGGTCGGATGTAATGTCTGTATTGGCCAGCCCGTCGATGAAGTCGAGCATCCGCGGCGGTTTCGCCATGTCCGACAGGACGGCTTTTGTTTCCATGAATAGGTGGCCGCAATTCCAGCCCAGACAGATGCTGCGGTCGATGACGGCAACCATCTTCTTGCCGTCGAGGACTTGGCACAGCTTCTCCCGCGGGAAGGGGCGGAACATCCTGATTCTGGCCAGGCCGACCTTGAGCCCGTCCTCGCGCGCCTGGTCGATTACGACCCTTGCCGTACCGGCGCAGCTGCCGGCGGTAAGAATCACGATTTCGGCGTCCTCGGCACGATATGTGTCTACCATGCCGCCATAGCTGCGACCGAAGATCGCGGCAAATTCGCCTTCGATCTGTTCGATCTTGGTTTTTACGCGCTCCATCGCTTGGAGAGTTTTATATCGGAACTCGGCGAACGGCTGGCCGTCGATGCTGGGGCTGAAGTGGAGGTTGCGGCCCGATACCAGGTTTGGCCGGGGGCTGTTTTTGACCGGGGCAAGGAAGCGGTCGACATCAGCCTGGTCGGGGATATCGACGCGTTCGGACAGGTGAGAGAGGTAGAACCCGTCGTAGGCTACGACCACCGGCAGGAGTATATCCGGATCTTCCGCCAGGCGGTAGGCCATTAGGACGGAATCGAGGATTTCCTGGCATGTTTCGGGCTCGATCTGGATCCAGCCGCTGTCGCGGATGCTCATGATATCCTGGCGTCCGCCGCCGACGCCGCGCATGGACGGGGTCTCGCGGGTTACGTCGACCATGACGGCCGGAACGCGCAGCCCGGCGCAGTACATCAAAGCTTCGTTCATATAGGCCAACCCCCACGAGGAGGTGGCGGTGAATACGCGGCCGCCGGCGACACAGGCGCCCATTATGGTGCTCATTGCGGTGTGTTCGCCTTCGACTTCGACCATCTCGCAGTCCATCTGGCCTTCGGCGTGGAAGTGGGCCAGTTCTTCCGCCAGAGGGGTCTGGGGGGTTATCGGATACATCGCGACGACATCCGGTCGGGCAAGCCGCACGCCGTTGGCGGCCGCCTTATTGCCGGTAAGAACCTTAATCATTAGATAACCTCCTCTGCCGTCATCTTGAGCGCCTGCGCCGGACACTCGTTGACACACACGCCGCAGCCTTTGCAGTACGCAAGATCGGGATGGTAGTAGCCGTCTTCGCCGAGCTGCATGCAGCCGGCCGGACAATAGACGCTGCACCAGCCGCACAAGCGGCAGGATGCTTTGTGAAGTTCCGGGCGGCGGAAGCGCCATTCGCCTGTCTGGACGGTTATCATTTTTTTGTCAACGTCCGACCAGGCTGCGGGAAAGGGATTGGTGTCTTTGGGGGGGGCGATCGTCAGCTCCACCGCGGCCGCTAATTGGGCCGCAGGGGCCGCCAGCTGCGGTGTGAAGGTGGTGACCTTCAACTCTTCGTAGCCACGCTCAAGAACGCGCAGGTTTTTGGCAAGAACTTCGCCCTTGAAATACAAGGCCATTGCCTTCTTGAGGTCGTCGAGACGGACCAGACCTGTGCCGCGGGCAAAAGCCCCCAGCATACAGGTATTGGTCACCGCCGACCCGGTTTCTTCAACGGCGATTCTCGTCGCATCGACGGTCGCCAGGACTTTCTGATTGAGGCTAAGGCCGGCGATGTTCTCTTCGTGCTTGGTGTTGGCGATGATGATGCCGCCATGCCTGAAACCCTCGTAATAGGTGGGGTTCTCTGTCAGCGACTGGTCGAGCATCAGCAGGATGTCAGGGCGGTAGACGCGGGTATGTTCCCGGATCGGCGTCTCGCCGTACCGGGCGAAAGCCATAACCGCCGAGCCCCGCCTCTCAACGCCGAATGACGGGAATACGGAGGCGTATTTCCCCCCGAGCACAAACGCGTTGGCAAGCATTTCGGCGGCGATTACCGTACCTTGTCCGCCGCGTCCGTGTAACCTTATTTCACCCATTCAACAAACCTCCATCTCTATGGCGATATAACGTGTCATGTCGACTTCAGAACAAGGCGCGCATCTACGACGGTGCAGCCGTCGGGGTAACAGAACACGGGGTTGAAATCCAGCTCGGCGATTTCGGGATATTCGGCCAGCAGCCGCCCAGTATTTACTATCACGTCGCAGAGAGCGTCGATGTCGCAGGGTTGTTCGCCCCGTACACCTTGCAACAGTTTAAAAACCCTGGTCTCCCGCACCTGTCGCAAGGCTTCGTCTTTATCCAGCGGCGCTAAGCGGAAGGACACGTCCTTGAAGACTTCTACATATATCCCGCCCATGCCGAACATGACAACCGGGCCGAACTGGTCGTTGCGCAGGCCCCCTACGACTACCTCCACACCTTTGGGCATCTGTTTTTGTACTATGACCCCCCCGATCTCGGCGCCGGGGGAATTTTTCGCGATGTTAGCCATCATACGGTCGTAGGCCTGATCGAGTTCACCGGCGGAGGCGATTCCGGTGATGACGCCGCCGACATCCGACTTGTGAACTATCTGGCGGGAAAAGATTTTGATGACAACAGGGTAGCCCATGCTTTGCGCAGCCGCGATGCATTCCGCCTTGCCAGTCGCCAGCACCGTGGCCGGACAGGATATGTTGTACGCCCGGCAGATCTGTTGCGCCTCGAGTTCCGGGACGACTGCATCCCCGGCGGCGATACTGCTGGTGATTATCTTCCGACAGTCCATACTGCCCCCCCTAATCCGTTCTAATGTTTAGTCGTTTCGCCGCCGATACTCGCTGTATCTGACCATGTTGACCATGACCCGGGCGGCGTCATCGGGAAATTCGAACGTCGGCAGCCCCTGTTCCTCAAGCAATGTCCGGCAGCGTGCGACTGCGTTGCCGGCCAGCATTACCGACAGAAGCGGCTTTTTCTTTTCGTCCGGCACCGAGTTGTAGCCTTCGACGATGGCGGCGGCCAATTCGTCGTCTTTGATAAATCCCGGGGGAGTCGTCATAAAGATGATTCCGTCGATGCCATCGTCGTTCATCAGCAGTTTGAGAACGTCGGTGTGCATTTTGGGATTGACCGAGGCAGTCATGTCGATGTAGCCGTCCGGGCTGCCGATGTTGGCGCTGGCGACAAGATACTTGGCTGCTTCCAGTTTCAGTTCCTCGCTGAAATGGGCCAGCGAAACTTCGCCGGTTGACACCAGCTCGTCGACACAGATTGTGCTTGGTCCGCCTACAACTGTGAGGATAGCAATACGGTTGCCCTTAGGGAGGGGCATTTTGTCAAATACCCTTGCTGTATGGTAGAATTCAGCGACGCTCTGCGCCCTGATCACGCCGGCCTGACGGAATGCGCCGTCGTAGATGTCGTTATTGCCGGCAATTGAAGCCGTATGGCTTTGGGCGACGTTCGTGCCCAGCGAGGTTTTGCCCCCTTTGATGACAACGATCGGCTTCCGCCGCGTCACGCTGGCGGCGATATCAATCAGTCCGCGCGCGTCGCCGATGCCCTCCATGTACATGGCGATTACCTTTGTCTTCTCGTCGTCGCCCATATAGGCGAGCATATCGCGGAAGTCCAGGTCGGCCATGTTGCCGAGGGAGACGAATTTGTTGACGCCGACAAGCCTCTGATCCCTGGCCCAGCGCAGAAAAGATGTGGCAAAAGCCGCGCTCTGACTTACGATGCTGACCCCACCCTGCGGAGTGTTGGGCGGTACGCTAAAGGTAGTATTGATGCCGTTATAGGTGTCGGCAACGCCTTGGCAGTTCGGACCGATGAGGCGGGCGCCGCTCGCTTTGATAGTTGCGATCAGCTCGCTTTGCAATTGCTCACCTTCGGCGGTAGCCATCTCCTTGAAGCCAGCTGTAACTACTGCGACCGCGCCGGCGTCGCCCTTTTCGCCGCGCCGTTGAGCGATCTGCCGGGCTACGCCCAGGCTGTGCTGCGCGCCGACGGCAATGACAATGAGATCTACCGGAGCCGGAATAGACATGAGGTCAGGGTAGCACGTCAGACCGGCTATCTCTTCCGAACGAGGGTTGACGGGGAATACGTTACCGGTCAGGCTCATCTGCTTGGCGAACTGAACTATCTGGTTGTTGGGGCTGCCCGGCGTCGCCGAAGCGCCGACCACGGCGACGCCCCGAGGCTTGAAAAAGTTGTCGATGGGGGCTGTGAACGGTTCCGCCATCTCTGCCGCGTCCTCCTTTAAGTTTCCGCGGGCAAACGTTTTACCCGCGGCGCACATTGGGAAATTTTTCACGTATCTTGGTCATAGTTATAGCGAGTGAAGCCGGAGGGGCCTTATTTTTTTGCCTTTTACTTGCTCCGCAGCCGGCAGGGCTTAGACAAGCCGTTCATTTACTCTGCGACTTGGTCCTGCCGGCGTTTACGCGGTAAACTTTGTCATTACTGGATACCGAATTTCTGCGCCCATCCCTCCAATACGCTCCATGTGGCCAACGGCAACTGAGCGCCTTTTTCCACCCTTTGCCTTAGGGTGTTGGCTTCGATCTCGCCCGGCAGAAAGATTTCCGTAAAGCCTTTCGCCAGTTTGGCGCTTTTCAGTTCGGTCCTGCTGCGCTGCATGCCGGCAAAAAAGTCGTCAATGTCCATGAAGTCCTCAATGTTGACGAGGACGGCAAAATGGCCGATATCCTGGGCTTTGGCCAGATCTCCGTACAGGGATGTTATTCCCTGGCCGAAATTGGACCCGGTCATTATGCCGGCCATGATATCGATAATGAGCGACAAGCCGTATCCCTTAGGGCCACCTACGGGAAGGAGGATGCCTTCTAGGGCCTCTTTGGGGTCGGTCGTCGGTTCGCCGTCTTTGTTAAGGGCAACACCGTCAGGAAGCTGGTACCCCTTCTGCGCGGCGAGAAACACTTTGCCACGGGCACTGGCGCTAGTGGCCATGTCAAGAATAACCGGCTCGCCTTGGGTGGGCACTCCAAAGGAGATGGGGTTGGTGCCTATACTGAGCGTGACGCCACCCCACGGGGCCATGAGCGGAGTGCTGTTAGTCATGGCTATGGCCGCCATGTTTGCCTTGGTAGCCAGTTCGGTGTAAAAACCGAGAGCGCCGCAGTGGTTTGTATTGCGCACGCCTACTGCGCATACGCCGGCTGTCTTGGCCTTGGCGATTGCCATTTCGATCGCTCTGGTGAACGCCACTTGACCAAGGCCGCCCTGGGCATCGACCAGCAGTAAGGCGGCCTTCTCCTTGACTACTTTCAGACTCGTTACCGGTTTGACGCTGCCGGCCTGGATGCGTTTGAGATAGATGTCGAGCCAGCGGACGCCGTGGGATTCGACGCCTTTGAGGTCGGCGCTGACCATGACTTCGGCGACCATGGCGCCTTCTTCGCGAGGGACGCCGACTTTTTCAAGCAGGCTTGTCACGAGATTTTTAAGGTCCTGCGGGGCAATTGTGACTATGTCTTTGTCTGTGCTGACTTTCATTACCTTCACTCTCCTTTACTTCGCCAGCCGCTCCCATACCTGGGGGTTGATGATGTTGGCCGGCTTCCTGCCAAGGTAAAAATCGGCGACTGCTCGGGCGGAGCCGATTGCCAGTCTTTCGACCGCGTCGTCAGTGGCGCCGGCAATGTGGGGCGTCAACAGAACGTTAGGGGCGCCGAAGAGCGGATTGGCAAGACTGGGAGGCTCCTGCCAGAAGACGTCGAGCACGGCACCCGCTATCTCCCCGGCTTTGAGGGCATTCGCCAGGGCGAGCTCATCGACAAGCTCGCCGCGGCCGGCATTGATGAGATAAGCGGTCGGCTTCATCTCAGCGAGAACGGCCGCATCGATCATATTTTCCGTCTCCTTGGTCGCCGGAGTGTGGAGGGTGACGAAGTCGGCCTGACGGTAGATCTCGTGGACGTCGCTTACCAGTTTAACCCCCGGGGGGGCCTCTTTTTTGTATGGATCGTACGCCAACACTTCCATGCGCAGGAAAGCGGCGGCTATTTCGGCGACCTGCGCACCGATTTTGCCGAGGCCGACGACGCCGACGCACCGGCCGGGAAGTTCACTGCCACCGAGGCCGAATTTTTTCACTAGGCCGGGAAGAGAGGCGCCTGGCTGGACAAGCTTGCCTGCCCTGAGTGCCTTGTCACCCTCGAGGAACTTCCTCGATACCATCATGATGGCGGTCAGTACGTACTCGACAACAGAGTAGGAATTGGCGTCAGGAACGTTGGCGACGAGGATGCTGCATTTGTCGGCCACGGTCAGGTCGATATTGTTGACCCCAATCCCGTGGCGACCAATTATTTTGAGGTCTTTGCCGGCTTCCAGCACCTCGCCGGCGAGGAGGCTGGTGCGGATAATGATGCCAAATACGTCGTCCCTGACCAATTTCACCAGGGTATCGGTGTCTGTCGAGGGCGACACCACGACCTCCAGGCCGGCATCTTGCAGAATCTTGATCCCCGACGCATGGATAGGTTCGGCGAGTAGCACTTTTGCCATGAGCAGTTCATCTCCTTTTCCCCGATCGGGAAGTTAAGTCTCCGTGGGCGCTTCGGCAGCGGCAGTCTCGTTTTTCAGTTTGCGGGCCTTGCGATACTGGTACACGAGGACGATGATGCACAAGGCCAGGCCGGCGTAGTCGGTAATGGCCAAGGGAATTACGAGCAGAATCGCCGCCAGGACGCCGAGGACTCTCTCGATAGCGGTGGCGTTGGTAAAATACCAGCCCATGGCAGCTCCGCCGAGGACGTAGATGCCCAGAACGGAGATGATGGTCCGCCAGATTATCCAGTACGCGGGACCCTGCATCAGGAGCGCCTGGTCGTTGGCGATAATGAAGGGGATAATGAAACCACCGAGGGTGAACTGGAAAGCCAGCCAGCCGGTCTTGGCCGCGTCGGCCTGAGCGATCCCCGAGGCGGTGTAGGCCGCCAGGGCTACCGGCGGGGTGACGAAGGACAGCAGGGCGAAGTAGAATACGAACATGTGGGCTGCCAGAACGGGTATGCCCATCTGAATGACAGTCGGCACCATCAGGAGTACGACGATGATGTAAGCTGATATAGTCGGCATGCCCATGCCGAGGATAATACACACGCCCATAATGGCAATAAGGGTTAAGAGCTGGTTGCCTGCAGCCATGGCAAGGAAAAAAGAGCTGAATTGCAGGCCAAGGTTGGTACTGATGACTACGCCGATGATAATGCCGGCGGCGGCGCAAGGGACGGCGACGGAGGGAAGGGTTCTGATTGCCGAAACGAGACCGTCAAGACATTTCATGGGCAACATCCGCGTCTCTTTGCGCAAGAAACTGAGGACGATGAGCATTACGGTCGCCTTGAGGCCAGCGGCCATAAGGGAGTTGCCGATACCCATGAAGACGACCAGTGCGCCGAGCGGAATCATAAGGTGACCGTATTTTATAACCGATTCCTTAAGGTTTGGCAGGTCGGCTTTGGGTATCCCCTTGAGGCCGGTCTTCTGGGCATAGAAATCTACCTGGAAGAAGATGCTTAGATAGTAGAGGACGGCAGGAATGGCCGCCGCCAACGCTATCTGGAAGTAAGATATGCCAGTAATCTCGGCCATAACGAACGCGGCGGCACCCATTACCGGAGGCATAAGCTGGCCGCCAGTGGAAGCTGCGGCTTCGATGCCGCCGGCAACATGGGGCGCGAATCCCGTTCTTTTCATGAGGGGGATCGTGAAGGCGCCGACGCCAACGACGTTGGCCACAGCGCTGCCGCTGATAGTGCCCATGGCGCCGCTGGCGATGACCGCGGCTTTTGCCGGACCGCCTCTGGCCCAGCCGGCGATCCGGAGTGCAAAGTCAATGAACAGCTTGCCGCCACCGCTCACTTCAAGGAAAGCGGTAAAGAGGACAAAATAGAAGACGTAGGCGATAACGGCCCCGATAGGCTGACCGAAGATGCCGCCGGGTGAAAGGACCTGATTGTCGATGAAGTTGGCGACGTCAGCCCCGCGGTGGCCGAGGGGGCCGGGTATCCACGGCCCCAAGAAGCCGTACGCCATGAAGACGGCGACAATGATGGCGAGGCTCAGCCCGGCAACCCGGCGGGTTACTTCCATGATAATGGCGATTAGGGCCACGCCTAGGATTAAGTCCATTGTGGTAGGATCATCGATGAAGGGAATCCTGGTGGTGATGCGTTCGGTACTGAGTAAAACGTAGCCAATCTGCACGACCATGATAACACCCATGGTCCAGTTGGTGAATTTCTCCCATGTGGACTTGGCCGGCTTGAGGCAAACCAGCAGCATGCAAAGAGACAGGAATATCAGCCGATGGACCATGACCGGAACCATTGCAAAGGACATCGCCATCAGCTGGAAAACGAGGACAGCCACGGCCAGGCCTCGCTCGGCCCACACTCTCCACCCTGTGAGGATTTCTTCTCTGGTTTCTTCCAAGACTATTTCCTCCTATTGTTTTCTCTCCTGCAATTTCCGGGGCACCTCGCAGCGCCCCGGAATCACAGGACAGCGGCTACTTCATCCAGCCTTTTTCTTTGTAATACTTTTCAGCGCCGGGATGGAGGGGAACAAAACCGTTCTTCTCGGGTGTCCAAGCGGTGGGAGGATCAAAGTCGACCAGACTAGCGTGAACCGAGGCCAGTTTTGCCTTATTCTCACAAATCGATTTTGTGATCAGATAGGCAACTTCGTTGGACATTTTATTGGTGGCGATGATGCCGGTCGGGTAGCCGATGGCAGGTACGTCGTTGGCGATGCCGGTGAACTCGCCTTTTTCGAACTTCAGATTTGCCTGATGACCGTATTTGTCGACGAGGAATTTGGCCTTGTCCGGTTCAAGGGCTAGGAAGCGGATACCGTCACGCAAAGCCATTTCCATGATGTCGGGCTGCTTGAAGCCAACGTTATGGATGAAGATGTCAGCCTGGCCGTCCTGCATTTGCTGTATGGCGACCGGTAGGTCAATGTGGCTGACCGAGCCACCCATTTCTTTGACACTTTCGTAACTCAGGCCGTAGGCTTCGAGAACTTGGCGGGCAAGGGCCTCACCGGCGCCACCGCGCTGTACGGTGATGAGACGGATCTTCATTTTTTTGTCTTTAACTTCCTGAATGCTCTTGATGCCAAGTTCAGTGCGCACCATGATGCCGATGCGGTGGGGTTTATTCAGGCCACCGACAAGCGCCCGGAGGTTGTCCATCTTCGGTTTTCCTTCATAGTCCACGATGCCTTTATAGGCCCAGTTGGAAGCAGTGCTGAAGGAAAGGCCGAGGTCGGCCGAGCCTTTGGATACGAGAATGGGGTTACCTACGCCGCCCTGATAGGGAAGAACGTCGATTTTGGAACCGGCGGGCAACGCAGGTTTGATGATTTCGGCCATGTTGACTGCGTAGATGTACCAGCTGCCACCAACACTGAAAGACGCGAACTTCAGATCGATCGGTTTATTAACTGCCGGCGTACCGCCCTGCTGGGACGAACCGCAACCGGCGATGACGAGACCCAGGATAACGACCATAATAACCAGAACACGCTTGTTCACTTCTTTTCCCCCTTTATTTTAATTGGCATTATTAAGAAATTTTTTATGTCCCTCTTTCGCCAATCACCTCTCTTACACACTTTTTATTCGCCTGACCATCTTAGGAAAAGCTGGTTATCGATTCCTAGCGCGTCAGCTATCCTTCCCACCATGATCTTCACAAGTCCGTCGATTGTTTCCGGTCG
>JAVKTQ010000022.1 GCA_031460455.1 Sporomusaceae bacterium | reverse complement strand
ATCTTGGCCGTAAGGTAGTCGTAGGCGGTCAGGTAAACGATTTTTTCACCCTTGCTCACCATGCTCTGGAAGTCGAGAATACTTTTTTTCGCCATGATTGAATCCTCCTAATTAGTTATTCTCAGACCCGGCATCTGCCGCAGCATCCATACCCCAGACGCGGAGACCCACCTTCAGCCTGATCATCGGCGATGCGGTGGGTCTCGGGCTCGATTGCCTTCGCTCCCAATGCGGTCGAGGGCGGGCCGGGACTATGCCGTGCGCCAGGCAACCCGCTAAGGCTACTTAAGCGCCCCGATGTCTTTCAGGATATCGGCGTACTTTTTGTTCTCGCCGTCCATGAACTTCTTGAAATCCGCCGGTTCAAGGAAGTGATCGGTTAAGCCGTTTTTCGCGAGATAATCCTTTTTCCACTGTTCGGTCTGTGTCGCCTTCTTGAGTACGTCAACCCAGAATTTGACCGCTTCCGGGGACATGCCGGGCGGTCCGGCTATACCGCGGAACTGCTGGAAGACTACGTCTTTATGACCAAGCTCGGTAAAAGTTGGCGTATCCTTGAAGATACCCCCCAGCCGCTTGGTGCCGAACTCGCCGATGGTCTTTACCTTCCCGGCTTCCATCTGGGCATTGCATTCGTTGGGATTGAAGATGCCGGCCTTGATATGGCCCCCAAGTACGGCAGCCATAACTTCGCCCGAGCTGTTAAAGGCGACATATTTGAACTTCGCGCCCGTATACTTCGTCAGCAACCCTACGCACAATTCGTCCTCGGTCCCTTTGCCCGACCCGCCGATCGTTATCGTGTCCGGGGCGGCTTTGGCCGCGGCCAGGAAGTCGGCGAACGATTTATAGCTATCCGCCGCGACTCCGAGCAGATACTCGTCGAGGGCCAGGTTGGCGATGGGGGTCAGTTTATCATAAGTAACCGCCGTTTTGTTCATCAGGCTTGCCGTCATCTGGCCGGAGACAAATGTGGTGATGGTATGGTTGTCGCCTTTTTTCGAGAACGTGTAGGCGTCGCCGACCGCTCCCCCGCCGCCGGCTTTGTTAACTACCATGACCGCTTCGTTGACAATTTTGTTCTTCTGAATGATATCGGACAGGATACGGGCATAGAGGTCGCTGCCGCCACCGGCGGCGTACGGGACTACGAACTCCGTGCTCTTGCTGGGCGTAAAGGCCGCCGGCTTGTCGGGCGCCTTCTGCTGCGAACCGCAGCCCGCCAGGAAGCTCGCCAGCATCAGACAGGCAAAACCCAACACCAACCACTTTTTCACTTGATCCACCCCTTCCTAAATTTTGGAATAGTATGTTTGGCGCACTAGCGTTTTACGATCTCAGCGATTAACTTTGCCGCCCGGTCAGTGTTGAATATCCCGCACATGCAGGGCTTGAACAGCTCCTGGGCGGCAGCTGCCGGGGTCGTCTTGCCCTTCCTCACCTCATCGATCATTTCGTTGATGAAGTTTACGGATATCATCGAATGACCGCACATGGTCGCGATCTCCAGTATTTCCTGCGGCGGCAGCTTTTCGTTTTTGCCCCAGCGGCCCATGGAATGCTCGACGGTATGCATCTTGAGACCGGTTTTCGAGCAGCACTCGCCCACCTCGTCGACTAGCCCGGAAATTACCACCGACAGACCCAAGTCCTCTTTTTTCAGATCCTCGATCATAGCGATGACGGCCTGTTTGTCCTTGAAGGTGGCGGTGACAACCGCTCTGTCCTCGATATTGTCCAGCATATTTTCCCGGCTGAGTTGATGAAACTCGTTGCCCTTGCGGCAATCGCCCAGCGTAACGCAATTATTCTTCAGGCACAGCTCCAAAAATCTTCTCAGCTTGGGGCCTGAGCCCACATGATTGATATCCTTGCTCGGCATGCAGAGAAATACATAGTCCCCCTGCAGACTTTCCCTTTTGCCTACCCGATGCAGTGTATGAGTCATGACTAGTCCTCCTTTGCTAAAGGCCGGCCGAGACCGATATTGATTTTGCCGTTGGGGGACAACCACAGCCCCATATCCTCGACGATCGCCACATGGGGCGACGTCCCGTCCCCGCTTACCTTCGAGCAGATATCCAGGCTGAAAACTGTGTCGAGGGTCGGCGCGACTTCCTCAAGTTTTTTTAGAATTGCCGGAACCTGCTCTTCGCGTACGCCAAACTCGATGATTGCCGACAGCACCCGCTCGTTCAGAAGCTCTTCTTTGAATTTTCCCGTGTTTTGATCAGCCATCATACTCGTGATCGGGTTTTGTTTTTCAAACTCCACCCCTTCTTTAGCAACCGCCATTGCCACCTTTTCCACGTCGTACATTCTGGTGGCGACCCCAGGCCGGCCCAGTTCCATGGCGAGCCCCACCCAGCCTTTTTTGAAGCGACCCGTGACGTCGTTCGTCTTCATTTCCTCGGTTCCCCGGCCCGAGATCTGCGATTCCTCGGCGATCGTCAGCACGTCGCTCATGATGCTCCTGATCGTCCGGGGCCATTTCAGCTCCTGCTGATATAAGGAATCGGTCGGACACACCCGCCAGCGCAGGCACACCCCGCACTCTACACACTCGTCGAAGTCGATCCCTACTCCCGCCGGCATATCGGTCTTGATAGCCCCGACCGGACATCTTGACACGCACAAACCGCAATTGATGCACGTTTCCTTGTTAATCTGCATTTCCGCATCTCCCTTCTAAAAACAGACTGGCATAGGCGACGCCGGTCGCTTTGCGAAGATTATTTTCCTTACCGGGTGCGCTACCGCTATTGTAAATAGTTGCAATATTCATGCCAATGAAAAAAATCAGCCGGCCTTCCGGCCGACCGAAGATTTTGTTAAGATTTAACGGGAAGAGAGTTCGCCGTCGGCGGGGAAATGACGAACAGACAAAATGAAACGTTCGTTTCAACTGTTCACTATGTTACATATCACATTCCTTCAGCCAGCGCCACAGGGTGGTTCTGCTTATTCCCAGCTTGGCCGCCGCCTTGGTATAGTGGTAATCGACCTCCTGAAGAACATTAATCAGCACCGCTTTGTTCAGCTTGGGCTTGCCAGGCCCGCCGGCCACCGGATGTCCGCCTTGTTTCCTGGTCGCCCCCGCAAATCCGAGCGGCAGTGCATCCACCCCTTGGTCGAACCCGGCCCGGACGTCCTCCTCGCTGATAACCTCATTGCTGCCGATGACGGTGAGTCGTTCGGCAATATTCATCAACTCGCGGACATTGCCCGGCCAGGAGTAGCCGTTAAGAAGCTGCTGCGCGCGGGGGGCGATACGCTTATACGGTTTGCGGAACCGCGAGCAGTACACGCGCAAAAAGTGGTCGAACAGTTGCGGCACATCACCGGCCCTCTCCCGCAGGGGCGGAACATTTAGTTTAAGAATATCAAGACGGTAATACAGATCGGGGCGGAAGGCCTTCTCCCGCATCATCTCCCCCAGGCTCCTGTTGGTAGCCGCAATAACCCGCACGTCTATTGGAATGATCCGGCGGTCGCCGAGCCGCATTATCTCCCGTTCCTGCAGCACCCGCAGCAGCCGTCCCTGCATCTTTATCGAGATTTCCGAAACCTCGTCAAGAAAGATTGTCCCCCGGTGGGCAAGCTCAAACAGGCCCGCTTTGCCTTCTTTGGCCGCGCCGGTAAAAGCTCCCCCCACATAGCCGAACAGTTCGCTCTCCAACAGGTTTTCCGGCAGGGCCGCGCAATTGAAGGCCACGAACGGCCCAGGCGCTCTGTCGCTGGCGTTGTGGATGCTCTGGGCGAACATCTCCTTCCCCGAGCCCGTCTCGCCGACAATAAGCACATTGGAATCTACTTTGCAATATTCTTTGGCTATCGAGATCGCCCGTTTTATCGCCTCGCTTTCGCCCATGATATCGGCGAAGTTCATCTTGGCGCTGTGTCCGCGGTGATAAATTTTCTGCCGTATCTTTCCCTCGAGTTCCTGGATGCTCAGCACCGGCTGGAAGGTGGCGATGGCGCCGACCGTATGCTCTTTGACGGTGATCGGCGCTGCGTTTATAACAACCTGGCGTCCGCCGAGGGTTTTGATCTCCCCTGTTTCCGCCGTCCCGGTCGCCAGAATTCTCCCCAGCCGCAGCTCGGGCAGGATGTCGTCCGCCGGCTTGCCCTCCAGTTTGCCCGCCAGACCGGTAATATTCGCGGCCGCCGCGTTGACGAGGTTGATGTCGCCCTGCTCATTGACAGCCACAATCCCTTCTATGGAATAGTCCATAAACGTGCGGAATCTTTCGCTCCGTTCCTGCTCCTGCCGCTTGATGTGATAAGCCCTTCTCGCCTCGGTCAAGACCTGATAAATGGCCTCCCGCCCCGATCTGATGAACACCGCCTTCATGCCGAGCCGCCCGGCTACGAGTGTTGCCACCAAGCCGCCGCAAACGACTTCGATGCCCTCTTTTTTAAGGGCTTCGAGGCTTTTTTGCATATCGTCCTCGTTATCCACGATGGCCGTAATGGCGTCGATGCCGGTCAGTTCCTTTATGCTGCGGGCGCCGTATACCATATCCTCGGAGCCGACGATGGCGATTTTCGCGGAACCAAGCCGGTCCCTGCACTCCAGCGCGGCGCGAATGACATCGTAACCGCTGACCGGCAGCTTGATGACCGGTATATCCCCCATAAGTTTTTGAGCCACAGAAGCGGTTATACCGCGAGCTACGACCACATCGGTCCTGATCTTTTTGTAATCGATGCGCCGCGGCGCTCCATCGACAACAATGAGTTCGATCGACCAGCCACCGTCATTCTGCTCGGCAAAAACTTCGCGAATTTCGTCGCAGATTTCGGGGTAAGGAACCATAAACGTAATCTTCGCCATTTCTCGCTTCCTCCGAGGCAGTCGTATTATATGGCAGCCTTCCGGGGTCCGTCCTCCGTGCCGGGGTTTTCAGCCCCATTGCTTTAATTATAGCATAGGCTCAGAATATTCTAACCATTGTTAATTATGTTTCCTTTCATTATGATTTGTTACATTTGTAACAATGTCCAGCTTTGTGAACAATTGAAACAATATGTTCCAGCGAAACAACGTTGTCCGCACTTCATTGCTTGATTACCGGCATTTTTTCTTTTTTCTGAATTCCGGCACGATTCATGCATATTAAAAGAAGTTGTCACCTGTTCGCACAGCAATCTGTTGTAAGGAGGCCATCATGGCAAAACCGGTATTAGGAATCTTGCTCGGCGACGCGGCTGGCATCGGGCCGGAAATCGTCGCCAAGCTCTGTAGTAAAGCCCGGCTGTTTGAGACCTGCCGCCCGGTTATCATCGGCGATATGCGGGTCATGAAAAAAGGCCAGCAGATCGCCGGCGTAAATTTCCCGCTGCAAGTTATCGACGACGTTCCAGCGGCCACCTGGCGAGACGGCGTTCCCCTCCTCGATCAGCGCGATCTTACCCCCGAGTCTGTCGAACTTGGCCGGCTCAGCCCTCTGTCCGGCCGCGTCGCCGGCGACATGCTGCTGACGGCCCTCGACCTGTGCCAACAAGGCGCTCTCGACGGGTTTGTTTATGCCCCGCTGAATAAGGCGGCGCTCCGTGCCGGCGGGCACCAGTTTGCCGACGAGCAGCACTTGATGGCCCACCACCTGCAATGGAACGACCCCTACGGGGAAATGAACGTCCTCCACGATCTATGGACGTCGCGCGTCACAAGCCATATCCCCTTGTCGGCGGTATCGGCCCACCTCAGCGTCGAAAATATCGTCCGCGCCATTCGCTTGGCCGATCAAACTTTGCGCAGAGTCGGCTTCGACAAACCCAGGATAGCGGTCGCAGCCTTGAATCCGCACGCCGGCGAGTCCGGTTTGTGCGGGACGGAGGAGGTGGTTGTCATCTCCCCCGCCATCGAACTGGCCAGGCAGAACGACATCGACGCCTGCGGCCCCTTCCCGTCGGACACGGTCTTTATCAACGCCAGCAAGGGCGATTACAACGCAGTTGTAACCATGTACCACGACCAAGGTCAGATAGCGATGAAAATAATGGGCTTCCAGTTCGGCGTGACGGTGGCGGCAGGCCTTCCATACCCGATTACCACACCGGCCCACGGTACCGCGTTTGACATCGCCGGCAAGGGGGCGGCCAACCCCGATGCGTTGGAACAAGCGGTGCTGGTGGCCGCCAAGATGGCGAAGCGGAGGTGCTGAAGCAAACTGACCCTGGATGCAGGATTATCGCGACTGGCAGCAACTGAAAACGGCAACATAGCCAAATGGAGGGATAAACTTGGATGCAGATCGGATTATTGCCCTCATCTGTGGTTTAGTCGGCGCCTTCTGGGCGTTTACTGGCTGGTTCGAGTACGGTTTTTGGGTGAATAAAGGGCCGGGGCCCGGCTTTCTACCGGTAATATTCGGTACGATTACATGCATTTTCTGCGTCGTCAGGATACTCAGGGCCGATAAGAACGCGGAGCCCGTCGACGTAAGGGCCCTGTTGCCCATCGCGGCGATAGTGGCGTTCACTGTTTGTATCTACATCATCGGGTTCCTGGCCTCGGCCTTCCTTTTTATGGTCGTATGGCTGGTCAATCAAGGTCGGTATTCTTATAAGTTTTCCGCCATCTTCGCAGCTATCGTTGTATTCTGCGTTTGGGGAATATTCGAATACTGGCTGCAGGTGCCGTTTCCGACCGGCATGATCCGGCTATAGAAAAGGAGGTAAGCTGATGGAATCGATATTCACTCACCTGATAAACGGCTTTGCCATCGCCTTGACCGGCGACAATCTCATGGCCGCCGTGGCGGGCGCTGTTATGGGCATGTTCATCGGCGCCCTGCCTGGTATCGGCGCGGTAATGGGCGTCGCGCTCCTGCTGCCGCTGACCTTCAAAATGAATCCGACGACCGCCATAATCATGCTGGCGGCCTTATACTACTCGACAATGTACGCCGGGTCGTTCACAGCCATCCTGATAAACATCCCCGGCGACCCGCCGGCCGTGATGACAACGATGGACGGCTACCAGCTTACCCTCAGAGGCAAAGCCGGCAAAGCCTTGGCGGTTTCCAACTGGTCCTCGTTCGTCGCCGGGTTCATCGGTGTTGTCATCTTGACTTTCATGGGGCCTATCCTTGCCGACGTGGGGCTGGCGTTCGGCCCGGCCGAGATGGCAACGGTAATATTGCTGGCGATGACGGCGATCGGCTGGCTTCTCGGCGACGACCCGCTCAAAGGCCTGCTTTCCACCTGTCTGGGCATTCTGCTTGCCACCGTCGGTCTTGACCTGGCTGTAGGCAAGCCGCGCTTCGCGTTCGGTGTCAACGAGCTTCTTAACGGCATCGATTTCATCCCGCTCGTCATCGGCCTGCTCGGCGTGAACGAAATCATCCAGATGGCACTTAATAAAGACGGCTACAAGTTAAAAACCAGCGAAAAACTTTCTCTGAAAAGCAATTACCTAAGCATCCAGGAAATGAAGCAGATCTTCCGCCCGACGATGATCAGCAGCTTTCTCGGAACCTTCATCGGCTGCGTGCCGGGCGCCGGCACGACGACAGCATCTTTCCTAAGCTACATCCTCGAAAAACGGACAGGCAAAAATAAGGAAAATATGGGCAAGGGGGCGCTGGAAGGCGTCGCTGCTCCCGAGGCGGCCAACAACGCGGCAGCGGCCGGCGCCTTCGCGCCCCTGCTTTCCCTGGGGATCCCCAGTTCGGGGACGGCCGCTATCTTGCTCGGCGGCCTGATGATGTGGGGCATTTCCCCAGGCCCGCTGCTGTTCACGGAACATCCCGACCTTGCCTGGGGCCTGATCGCCTCCATGTACACCGGCAATCTGGTCTGCATGGTAATCGCCGCCCTCAGCATCCCTCTCATGGTTCACGCGCTGCGCATCCCGCCGTCGATCCTCACGCCGATAATCATCGTCATTTGCGTCGTATCCGCCTACGCCGCCAATAACAGCCATTTCGACATCTGGCTCATGATTATCTTCGGCACCGTGGGCTATTTCTTCAACCGCTATGATTACCCTGTGGCTCCGTTCCTAATGGCCTTCATCCTCACCCCCCGCCTGGAAACATCGCTGCGCCAGTCTTTCGACATTTCCAACGGCGACCCGATGATCTTCATTCAAAAGCCGATCGCTCTGGCGTTTCTGTGCATAACAATGCTTTTCTTCATCGCCCCGCTATTTATAAAAATCTGCCGGTCGTGCCTGCCCAAGCAGCAGGAGCCTTCCTGACCCGGCATTGCCTACCGCCTTTGCTCTGAAGCATGGTAAAAAGCACAAGTAAGCAACACTTAAGAAATGCCTTCCGGCTTAATCGCCGGGAGGCATTGGTTTTAATGCGGCTGCTTTGTTGCCGCCCTTCGGACTGTGCCGCCGCCGTTCGATATCTGAGAATACGGTCGGCTATAGAAGAGGTATTTGTCGTTATTTGGTTAAATATATTATACAGCGTCTCCGGCGAGTAACGGGGGTTTTCCGTCTGGCGGCAAGTCGCTTAGATTGCGGATTTTCAGCGTCCCGGGGTTGATGAGGAGGAGCTTGCGATGTTTAAAGTTGCCGTGGGTCACAGCGAGGATGTGCTGGCGCGTGAGGCGGCCTGCGAGGTCATCGATCAGGTCAAGGCTTCTTTGGCCGGGGCCGAGCCGCAAGCCGGGATAATTTTCTGCTCGATCGATTACGAGCATGCGGTTATTCTGTCAACTATCAGGGGGGCTTTCCCGGCGATACAGTTGGTGGGCTGCACGACCGACGGCGAGCTTTCTTCGGAGATGGGGTTTACTGAGGATTCGCTGATTTTGACGGTATTCGCTTCCGATACGGTGGAGATAAGCGCGGGGGCCGGTCGCGAGGCGGACCGCCGCGGCGAGGAGGCGGGACGGGAGGCGGCCGAAACTGCCCGGTCTGGCCTGAAGCGCCACGCGGGGGAGGAGAAGTTCGCCGTTATCCTGGCCGACCCGCTGAACGCCGGCGTTTCGACTGTGGACCTGGGCATCCAGGGGGTTCTGGGGCGTACTTTCCCGGTGATGGGCGGGGCTTCGGCGGCGCATTCGAAGCAGCGGAAGACTTTTCAGTTTTTTGGCGGCGAGGTGCTGACCGATAGTGTGGTTTTGCTGCTGTTTGCCGGGCCGGCGGTTTTTTCCTGCGGCATCAAGGGCGGCCATTCGCCGATGGGGCCGAAGGAGCCGGTGACGCTGGCCAAGAATAATGTGCTCCATTCGATCGCCGATAAGCCGGCTGTGGAGTATTTCCGCAAGTATACCGGCAATTACGATTTATTTATGAATTACTGCCTGGCAGTGTACGAGAAGGACCGCGACAGTTTTTATGTGCGGACTGCCCCGTTTTCCGACGCGGAGAAGGGGACGGTGACGCTCAACGGCCGGGTGCCGGAGGGGGCCATGGTGCAGATCGGCGCCGCCGACAAGGAAACTTTGCTCGAGTCGTGCGGGGAGTCGCTCAGCCGGGCGCTCGCGGCTTATCCCGGCAGGCGTCCGGCAGCCGCGCTGCTTTTTTCGTGTGCCGGCCGCAAGATGATAATGGGCACTCAGGCGGCCAGGGAAGTGCAGACGGTTGCCCCGCGTTTGCCGGGGATACCGTTCGCGGGATTTTACTGCTACGGCGAGTTTGGCCCTTTGGAAAAGGGCGGCCCGTATTTATTCCACGGCACTACTTTCGTTACGTTGCTGCTGGGGGCGGCCGAGGAATGCTAGTCTGGAGGTATCCGCGTGGAAGTGTCGGATTTGGAAAAGCGGATAGCGGCGCTGGAGAGGGAGAACCGCATTTTAAAGAAGAAGGTGGAGCGGGGCGAGGCTAACCGCGTTCTGCTGGAAGAGGCGAATGCGAGCCATATGGCCGTGCTGAAGGTCCGCAACGCGGAGATCGAGGAGTCGCGGGAGTTGATCCGGCAGTCGGAAGCCCGCTACAAGGATCTCGCTCTCTATGATGCGCTTACGAGGCTGCCTAGCCGCGTTTTGTTCCAGGAGTACCTGAACCGGGCGATTGCCCGCGCCGAGAAGGAGCACTGTTTGGTCGCGCTGCTGTTTATCGATTTGGACTGGTTCAAGGCGGTGAACGACCACGGCGGCCATGCGGCCGGCGACGCGGTTCTGGCGGAAACCGGCCAACGCCTGCTGGCCTGCATAAAGGATGAGGGAATCGTGGCCCGCATCGGCGGCGACGAGTTTGTCGTTCTGCTAGAGCAGGTGGTTTCAAGGGCGGCCGCGGTGCAGCTGGCCGAAAAAATCCTGGCGGCGATGGGCGAGCCTTTCAGGGTCAGAGGGGAGTCGCTGGTGATCGGCGCGAGTATCGGTATCAGTATCTACCCTTTCCATGGCGAGAATATCGATACGCTGCTGAAAAACGCCGACGCCGCTATGTATGGGGTTAAGCGGCGGGGCCGCAACGGCTGGGGGTTTTACCGCAATCAGGCGGATTAGCTTCCGTTATTTAAGCGTTTATGTCAATTTGATTCGGAGGGGCTAGATGGAAAAGGCGGGACGCTTTATTCGCGACTGGTTGCTGCCTGATAAGGCCGTGGTAGTTTTCTGCGCAATTTTGTTGATGTTTGTGTGGACGGCAGCCTGGTTACAGATAGAGCATGACCGGCGGACAACGCTCGAGGCGATCAGGAACGACGGCGATAAGTTTACCCGCGCTTTCGAGGAACATGTGCGGACGGTGATTAAGACCCACGAGCAGTATTTGCTGTTAATGAAGAACGAGTACGAAAGAGAGCAAGCTGTGACGCCGGCGATGGAGAGGCTATTGGCCCAGCTGCGACCGGATGCCTTGCTTATCCATGCCAGTATCTTCAACGACGCCGGGTATGCTGTGATCAGCACCCTGCAGGCTCCGCCTGCTATCAGTATCGCCGGTGTACCCCATTTCGCCGGCCATGCGGCCGCGGGCGGCACTCAGACTTATATCGGCAGGCCTTTCGACGGACGGCTGTCGAAAACGCTGGCTGTCCACCTCAGCCAGCGCATCAATAAGCCGGACGGCAGCTTCGCCGGCGTGTCCGTCGTGGCCATCGATCCCCATTATTTTTCGAAGTTTTACCGGCAGATGGATCTAGACGAAAACTACACTGCGCGCCTTATCGGCCTGGACGGGGTAATCCGCGCGAGCAACAGTGTGCCGGAGACGGGCGTCGATTTCTCAGAGGCGGTACTTTTTAGGGAAGTGGCCAAGCGGCCGGCGGGGTTTTATTATGCGCCCGGCACGCAGTTCGGCAAAACCGGCTATATGAGCTACCGGGTGATGCCCGACTATCCGCTCGTGGTGCAGGTGGGACTTTCTCCACGGGCGCTGCTGCCGCTGGCCCAGCGCCGCGATACTTATCTGGCGGCGGCCGGCGGCGCGAGCCTGTTTATCGTTATCTATACCGGCAGGCTGCTTATCCGCTCCCGCAGGCAGCGATTGGCCGACCTGGAGCTGCAGGGCAGCTATGAGGAGCTGACGGCCGCTCACGAGGAACTGACGGCGGCCCATGAGGAGCTGACGTCCACGGAGGAGGAGTTGCGGTCGAATTATGCCGCGCTGGCGGACGAGCGGGCGTTTTCGAGCGCCGTCCTGGAGAGTGTGCCGGGGCTGCTGTATCTTTACGAGGATAGCGGCCGCATTGTCCGCTGGAATAAGAACCACGAGACGGCGACCGGTTATTCGGCCGAGGAGATGGCCACGAGGACGCTGGCTGATTGGTACAGCTACGACGAAAAAACTGTCGAGCGCGTGTATGAAGCTGCCGGTAATGCTTTCGAGCAAGGGGCGGCGAACGCGGAGTTTTACCTGCAGAACAAGGATGGCAGCAAGACGCCGTATTATTTCACCGCGGTCAGGACGATTATCGACGGCAAGCCTTATATCGCCGGTATCGGCATCGATATTTCGGAACGGATCAAGATGGAGTCCGTCTTGCTGGAGAAGGAGCAGGAGCTGCAGCGCAGCTTGACGGAGCTGACCGCTTCCCACGAGGAGCTGAGCGCCCTGTATGAAGAGGTGGTCGCCACCAACGAGAAGCTGGTGCACAGCCGCCGGACGGCGGAGGAGATTTTCCATGCCGCGGGAGACGGATTTGTGGTCTGCGACGGGGACAGCGGGGAAATCCTGTCCGTCAACCGCCGACTGACGGAGATGTTTGGCTATACCGAGGAGGAGTTTAAGCAGCAGGGGATTATCCTGATTTCGACACCGGCCAATCTTGAGGTGGCGCTTGCTACCTTCCGGCGGGCGGTTGTGGATGGGCCGCAGCCGCTTTTCGAACGGGAGACGCTCGACCGGTACGGCAACCGCCTGATTATCGAGGTCAGCGCCGGACCGGTGACGATCGACGGTAAAACCCGCTGCCTGGCGCTGATGCGGGATGTGACGGTCCGCAAGCAGCTGGAGGAGGGCCTGGATTTTTTGCGGATGAGGGACCCGCTTACGGGCGTGTATAACCGCGCCTATTTCGAGACGGAAATGCTGCGGGCTCAGGTCGGCGAAGGCGGTACGCCGGGGATTTTCGTGTGCGACGTGGATGGTCTGAAGCTTATCAACGATACTCTGGGACACCTCCAGGGAGACGAGCTGCTCAAGAAGGTGGCCGCTATTCTCGAGGCCGGCGTACAGACGCCGGATTTTGTCGCCCGGATCGGCGGCGACGAGTTCGCGGTGATCGTGTATTCGCCGACCAAGAAGCGGATGGAGGCTCTCGACCAATATTACCGCGAGGCGGTGGAGGCCTATAATAAGGAGCATCTCCACTTGCCGCTAAGCCTTTCGCTCGGCTGGGCTATCGGCGCAAGCAGCGCGGGACCGGATAGTGTGTTCAAGGAAGCGGACAATAATATGTACCGCCAAAAGCTGCATCAGAGCCAAAGTGTCCGCGGGTCGATCGTGCAGACGATGATGAAGGCTATGGAGGAGCGCGACCATATCACGGAGGGCCACGCCGACCGTCTCGGCGATCTGATGGAGAAGATGGGGCATCGCCTGCAGCTGCCGCAGGGGACGATCGCCGATATCAGGCTGCTGGCGAATTTCCACGATATCGGCAAGGTCGGCATCCCCGACGGCATTCTCAACAAACCCGGCCCGCTCACCGACGAGGAGATGGCCATCATGCGGCGTCATTGCGAGATCGGCTACCGGATAGCAAAGGCTTCTCCCGATCTTGAGCCTATCGCGGACTGGATTCTGAAGCACCAGGAGCACTGGAACGGCGGCGGGTATCCGCTGGGCATAGCCGGGGAAAGTATTCCGCTGGCGTGCCGCATTCTGGGGATCGTGGACGCGTATGACGCGATGACCAACGACCGGCCGTACCGCAAGGCCATGCCGCCCGGGGCGGCTCTGGCGGAACTCCGGCGGTGCGCGGGAACGCAGTTCGATCCGCTGCTTGTCGACCTTTTTATCGCGCTGGCGGAAAGCGACCTTTAATTCGACCGGCAACAGCGAAGACTGCCGCGGGCCATCAGGCCGCGGCAGTCTTTTATCTCGTTTGGGCGGCGCCGACGGGCCGCCTCAGTCGAACAGTTTTGTGAACAGCGCGGCAATGTGGGGGTCGAATTGGCTGCCGGCGCAGCGGACGATTTCGGCGATGGCGTCGTCGTGGGAAAGAGCCTTGCGGTAAGGCCGGTTGCTGGTCATGGCGTCATAGGCGTCGGCAATGCCGAGGATGCGGCATTCGAGCGGGATGTCCTCGCCGGCGATGCCAAGGGGGTAGCCTTTGCCGTTCCACCATTCCTGGTGTTTGAGAATCCAGTCGGCGATGGGGGAGAGCTCGGAGGAGGCGCGGGCGATACGATAGCCAATTTCGCAGTGCCGCCGCATGACGGCCATCTCCTCGTCGGTGAGCCGGCCGGGTTTGTTGAGGATACTGTCCGGTATGCCTACTTTGCCGATGTCGTGGAATTTGGCCAACAGACGGATGTCGGCGAGCCGGCCGCCCGGCAGGCCCAGCTGTTGGCCGAGTTTTTCGGCGAGGTGCTGGAGGCGGTCGGCGTGGCCCTCCGTGATATGGTCGCGTTCTTCGAGGGCTCTCATCATGGTCTGGACGATGGAGCTTCGCATGCTCTGGCTTTGGTGGAGCTTCTGGCGGTACATGTCGTTGTCGGCGATTTTGAAAAGTTCCTCGACCCGCTTGCTGGTCGCGTAGTCGGCCGCCCAGCCGACAGATAAGCTGAGGGGCAGCTGGGGGTTTTTGTTGTTGTAGTCGAGGACGAAGCGGGCCAGTGCTTCGATGGCGTGATCGATTCCATCCTTGTCGGGGGCGTAGATGATGACGGCAAATTCGTCGCCGCCTATCCGGGCGACGATGTCGTCGCCGGAGACGACGGTAGTCCGGAGGCCGCCGGCGACTACGCGGAGAAGGTCGTCGCCGGCGCGGTGGCCGAGGGTGTCGTTGATGAGTTTAAGCCCGTCGACGTCGCATACGAGGATGGCGACGCCACGTTTGTCTTGCCAGGCGACTTTGCGCATGGCGTCTTCGAAGAAGGTGCGGTTGTAGACGCCGGTGAGGGGGTCGTGCATGCTGAGGAATTCAAGCTGGGCTTCGGAGTGTTTGATTGCTGTCATGTCCCGCATCATGGCGAGGACGACGGTATCGCTGACTTTGGAAAAGCGCATGTCGCGGTAGCTGAGCGCGCCGCGGATGTTGATGTTGTATTCGTAGAACTGGGTCTCGCCGGTGGCGATGGCCTGGGCGATGCAGCGGCGGTATTGGCCGGCGATGTCGGCGGGCGCCATGTCGGCGATGTTGCGGCCGACGAGCTCCGGCCCGATTTCGATGTTTGTCTCAACGCCCTCCGGCTTGCGGTAGTCAATGAGGGTGCCGTCCTGGTCGATGATGAGCATGGGGTCGGGGATGGCGTCGAGGACAGCCTGTTTTTCCGCCTGGGATTTGGCGAGGTCTTTCTCGGCCTGCAGCCGGGCGGTGATGTCGCGCATTACCGTGAGACACCGTACCTGACCGTCGATGGTCGCCCGCCGGGCGCTAACCTCCACGGCAATCTGCTGCCCGCTCTTGGTGACGGTGGTGCGTATATAGAGCTGCGGCCCTTCAGTGACCGCTCTGCGCATGACGTCGACGGCGGCGGGGAAGTTCTGGGGGGTGGATATGAGGATCGCCCCGTGCTGTTTGAGCTCGTCTTCGGAGTAGCCGAACATTTCGACGGTGCGGCGATTAACCCAGAGGATGCCGCCGTCCTGGTCGTTGACGATGACGGCGTCGTTGGTGCTGTCGAGGATTTCGCCGAGGGTGGTTTCGCTTTGCCGCCGCTCGTCGAGTTCGCGCTGGAGGGAGGAGTGGAGGGCGGCGTTGGCGAGGGCGAGGGAGGCAAATTCGCAGAAGTACTCGAGAAGGCCGACCTGGTCGGGGTCGAACTTGCGCCCTGGCTCGCAGTGGGCCAGACCGATGACGCCGGCGATTTTCTGGCCGTCGCGGAGAGGAGCGGCCACAAGGGCGTGGATTCTGCTGCCGATGGAAGAGGTGAATCTGTCCGGCCAGCTTTGGTAGTCGTTGATGACATCCGCCTTGCCGGTAACGAACACTTTGCCCATGAGGCCTTTGCCTACGGCGATAGCGGGGAAGTCGCCGCCGTAGAGGCCAAGGCCGGCTTTTATGTTTAGGCTGGCGCCGTCGGCCGACGGCAGGGAGACGAAGGCATCGTTAGCGCCGGTGATGGCGGCGGCCCGGGTGAGGATGGCGACCAGCAGTTCGTCCATGTCCAGTTTGTTGACGACGCTGAAGACGGTCTGCTGCCCGATCGACAACAGGGCGTTCTGGCGCGAGATCTGTTGGTTGGCCCGCAGCACTTCGTCATAGCGCAGGCGGAGTTCTTCTTCGGTGGCGAGCAGCTCTTCGTGGGCAGCGGTCAGGTCTTGATGGCTGTCCCGCAGTTTGCTTTCGGCCGCGGACAGGGTGGTGTAGAGCCGGGCGTTGACCAGGGCGATGGCGGCCAATTCGCCGAATTGGCCGAGGAGGGCCAAGTCGTCGGCGGTAAATTTCCGCTCGCCGGCCAGAAGGCTGAGACCGACGGCGCCGATTACGCGACCTCCTTCCTTGAGCGGGAAGTCTATGACGCTCTGAAATTGATCGAAAAAGGCTCCCGGAAGCCTTTCCGGCCAACTTGCGTAGTCTTCGACGAGGCATACTTCGCCGCTACGGTAGGTTTTGCCCACCAGCCCGTCGGTAATCGCAATTTTGCTGCCGCAGCGTCCTTCGTATAGGCCGCGGCCAACCTTCGTCTCGAATACGCCCTGGTCTTCATCGACCAGGCAGAGAAATACGTGGGGTGTGCCGACAAGGTCGGAGGCTTGCTTTGCGATGGTATTGAGCACTTCGTCAAGGTCAAGACGGTTTACCAGGCCGACGGCCACTTCGTGGAGCGAGGCGAGGACGGCGTTGCGGCGGGCGATGGCTGCTTCCCGCTCGGTGGCGATGGTGTACTGCCGCCGCAGTTCTTCTTCGGTGGCGACGAGTTGCGCGTGGGCGGCGTATAGTTCGTCGAAGCTTTCCTGCAGCCGCTCTTCATTTTCCCTGAGCCGTTCTTCGGCTTTTTTCTGCTCAGTGATGTCGACGGCGGCGCCGATGGCGCCGGTGATCCCTCCGGCCCCGTCATATATCGGCACAAGGCGGTTGGTGAAATGGACGCCGTCGACGACCTGGTCGAAGTAGACCCTCTCTCCGACGAGCGCACGCTGCACGCTGTTGAAGCCCTCCGGATAGTCTTTGAAGATTTCGTATATCGACTGGCCGACGTATGCCCCGGGCCGGAGGCCGAGTCTGCCGAGACCGCGTCCTTCGTTAAGGGTGAAGCGGCCGTGCTCGTCAAGGGCGTAGATGATGACCGGCGTATTTGTGACCACTGTCCTGAGCCGCTCCTCGCTCTGGCGGTGCCGGCGGGAGCGGGCGACGAGCCCGGCGGTATATAGAATGACGAAGATGCTGGCCGCCCAGGCTATGCCCAGATAGAGGCTGCGCCGCTGCTCAAGCGGAGCGAGGACGCTCCGGGATACGCCGATCTGGACAACGAGCGGGTAGTCGCGCATCTGTCGGTAGCTTATCAGTGTCGGCCGTCCGAAGGTGTTGCCGCTGGTTTCGAAAAAGCCTGCCGGGCTTTTGGCAAGTTCGTCGAACAGTATGCCGCCCGCTATGCGTACGCCGACTTCGCCGGCGGTGCTGCTGGCGCGTACCGTCCGGTCGGTGCCGACGATCCTGATGACGTACTGCTCGCCCAGGGCCATTTCCTGGTAGAATCTGGACAGGTAGGCGGCGTCCAGAGCGAGGTAGGCTATGCCGCCGAAAGAGCCGTCGGGCCTGTCGATACGGCGGGTTAGGGCGATTGTCGGTTTTCCGGATACTCGCCCGATAAAGGGCTCGCCGATGTAGAGTTCGTCCTTGGCGGAATTCTGTTGGGCGAGGAAGTAGGGCGTCGTATTAAAGAACAAGTCGGGGGCGCCGCGGATAATATAGGCAATCGCTTCGCCGCGGGCGTCGATGATCGAAGCCTGGTTGATGGCCGGATCGCGGGAATAGTTCTGCAAGACTTTTTGGATGTATGGGGTGACGGCCTGATTTTCTTCGTAATCGGCCTTCATGTTCTTGAGGTACTGGTCAAAGGTCGTCAGTATTCTTTCGACGTGCTCCTCGAAGGTGCGGCTTAGGATCTCGCCGTCGTGCCGGATGGCGGCATAGGTGGCCTGGCGGTCTCTCTCGGTTTGCCAGTAGGCGCCTCCCCAGATGGCGCACAAGACAAAAAAGCCGAACAGCAAAACGGCCAGATCGGGCCGAAGCCATCCGTACAGACGCAGTGTCATCTGCCTTACCCGCTGAAGAGCACTCAAGCAGGTCCCCTCCAAGTGTGCCGGGGCGACGTTTTGCCGACGAGCCGGCTAGCAGCAGTCATTATATACTACTTTTTTCTACAAATTGCGCCAATCACCTTCTTACGTCCTTTATTTTCACTGGCGAGCTTCAGGCCGCCGGCCAATAAGAAAGCTCCCCAGGGGGAGCGAGGGTCAGGCCATGTTATCTTTGCATTTTTGCCAGAGCCAGTAGTAGCGGTTAAGCGCTTGTTCGAGTTTGTTTTCGAGGTCGCGGACCTCGGGGTCGAGCCGGCCCTTGTTTTTGAGGGCGGAAAGATCGCGCCTGATGCCTTCGGCTTTGGTGCGCAGGTCCTCGAGCTCGGCAAGACCGGGGTAGGCGTCGGCGGCGACGCCGCCGGTGATGTTGTTTTCGCAGAGTTCGGGTTTCCCGCCGGCCAGGCGATCGAGCGTTTTGACCAGCTCATCGATGCGGATGCGGATTTGTTCGCGTTCGGACATGCTTGCGGCCTCCCTTGTTCGACTGATGGGTTAGTATGTCCGGAAGGCCGCCGGATAATGCTTAGACGAGGCTGAGCAGGCAGGCGAGACCGAAGGCGGCGATGATGGCGCCGGAGAGCCTGTTTACCCATACTAGCCGGGAGGGACCGAGTTCGGCGCGGAGGAAGCCGGTTGCGCCGCTGAGGATGAGCCACCACAGCAACGAACCGGCGAAAACGCCGAGGACGACAAGGGCTGCACCCAGGCTGCCCTGCCCGCCGCCGACGCCGGCGCCGGCGAAGACGGCGACGAAGGAAAGGATGGTGAGGGGGTTGGTAAGGGTGAGGACGAAGGCCGTGGCGTAATCGCTCAGCAGGGTGCCGCTGTGGCTGTCTGGGGCCTGGCGGGCGGGCGGGGTACGGAAGGCGGCCCAGCCGAGGTAACAGAGGAAGAGGCCGCCGGCGAGGCGGAGAAAAGCCTGATAGTCGACGAGGACGGCGGCGGCGGCGGTGAATCCAAGGGCGGCGACAAGACCGTAGAGGGCGTCGGCGGTGGCGGTGCCAAGGCCGGTTGCAAGGCCGCGCAGCGGCCCGCCGGCGAGGGTGCGGCGGATGCAGAGCACGCCGATGGGGCCGACGGGGGCGGCGATGGAGAAGCCGAGTACAAGGCCTTTGAGGAGGAGGTCGGTGGTCATGGCGGCCTCCTAGCCGCGCCCGAGTGGCAGGACAGGGGTTTCTTTGACGGTGGACAGGATGACGGTAGTACGGGTCCGGACGAGGCCGGGCAGGGCCTTCAGCTCGTCGCTGACGAGGCGTTCGAGGTGGCGGGGCCCGGCGCAGCGGATTTTGAGGATGTAGTCGTCGTCGCCGGCGGCGTGGTGGCATTCGAGGATTTCCGGCAGGGCCGCGACTTTTGCGAGGAAAGGGGCGCGGTGTTCGGGCCTTTCCAGAGTGACGGCGACGAAAGCGGCAAAGCCGCAGCCCGCGGCGTCGGGGTCGACGAGGGCGGCGTAGCCTCTGATGACGCCCCGGTCTTCGAGCCTGCGGACGCGGTCGGCGGCGGCGGGGGCGGACAGCCCGAGCAGCGTGCCAAGTTCGGCCCAGGTGGCGCGGGCATTGGCCATCAGTGCGGCAATTATTTTTGAATCGTTCGTATCAAGCATTGTTTTCGCTCTTTTCATAAGTTTTATTTGTATTATATTTTGTATTAGTAATTATTGCAAGCTGTTTTTCTGCGAAATGAAAAAACGCCTGCGTAAGGGCAGGCGAGGGGTGTCTGTTACATGGGTTAATCGACGGCCGTAAGCAAGGCCAAGGCCGTTCAGAAGCCCCCAGATGCTAGGCGGCTCCGTCGGGCGTGCCGCGACGCGTACTCGGACCGTACGCTAGCAAGCGCCCGACGGAACAACAACGCAGATGGGGGCTTATCAACGGCCGGTATCACGGAAGGTTTGGAGCATTCGGACCGTACGCTAGCAAGCGCCCGACGGAACAACAACGCAGATGGGGGCTTATCAACGGCCGGTATCACGGAAGGTTTGGAGCATGTGGGTGATAAGGTCAACCATATGCACACACCCCTGCGCCCCGCCGATTCGGCGGGCGACCGCATCGCGGCCGAGGGCGGCCAGCGGCGTGCCCGGCAGCGCGGCGAGGGCGGCGACGGATTGTGTGCAGATGTCGTCGGGAGCGCGCAAGAAGGAGGCCTGGGCGGCGGTGACGACGCCGCCCAGGACGGAGAGGCGGACGCCGAGTTCGTGGAAGGAGTCGGTGAAGCTGCCGGCGATTGCGAGGGAGCCGTCCGCACCGGCGGTGACGGCGGCTGTTTTGATACGGGTGAAAAGGATGTCGCTCCAGGCGCGGTCGGCGACGTGCCCGTACCAGCTGCGACCGTGGTAGGTGCGGTCGCTGTACCGCCGGCAGGAGCCGGTGTAGTTTTCTTTCCAGGTTTGTTCGTATGTTTCGGCGTCGGGGTAGCCGCGTTCGCGGAAGAGGTAGGTTTCGGACTGGATAATGCCTTTTACGCATTCGGCTAGCAGGCGGTAGGGAAGGTCGCCTTCGTCTCTGGCGGCGGCGCGGAGGGCGGGACCGGAGCCGAGGCCGGCGGCGACGCCTGTGAGGGCGGGGACGGGGCGTCCGCCGTTATGGGCCGAGCCGGGCGAACGGCAGATGTCCCAACGGGCGTCGGCGATGACGAAGGTGTCGGTGGCGGCGTTTATCGCGGCGGCGGCTTCCCAACCGGTGGACAGCAGGGTGCTGCGGGCGACGAGCTGGCCGGGACCGCTCCTGGTGACGACGGTGAAGATATTGCTGTGGTATAGCAGGGTCATCAGACACCTCCGGGCGTTGTTTGGGCAATATTATACTGCATACGGCCGGTTGGGACAAGCGGAAAAGGATAAAGCCCGGTCGCACGGCCGGGCTTGGGGATAACGTTACGATCGGCTTCTTTTGTTTACAACGCGCAGGATGGCGAGCACTTCTTCATCGCTGTTCTGGGGGAAGTCGCGGTAGTGTTGGCCGACGGCCATGAAGGCGGTCGGCTGGAGGGGACAGATGATTTCGTCGATATCGCCGGCGATTTCGGCGACGGTTTCGGGCGGGGCCACGGGGACGGCGACGACGATCTTCGCCGGGCCGAGGGTTTTGAGCCAGGCGATGGCGGCGCGGATGGTGTAGCCGGTGGCGATGCCGTCGTCGACGATGACGGCGGTGCGGCCGGCGACGTCCGGGGTGGCGGCGCTGCCGGTGTAGGCGATCATGCGCCGCTCGATTTCCGCAAATTCGCGGGCGATGGCCCTGTCGAGGTATTCCTGGGGGACGGCGTAGGCGCGGATGAGTTCTTCGTCAAGGACGGCGGCGCCGTCGGCCATGACGGCGCCGATGGCGACTTCGGGGTTGGCGGGGTGGCCGATTTTGCGGGTGACGAGGATGTCGACGCCCACGCCGAGGCGTTCGGCGATCGGGGCGGCGACGAGGACGCCGCCCCGCGGTACGGCGAAAAGGCGGATGTTCTCGTAGCGGCGGGCGGCCAGTTCGGCGGCGAGGGTCTCGCCGGCGTGGCGGCGGTCTTGGTACATTTCCTCACCTTCTCTTATAGTCTCTGCTGCCGATGGCGGCGAACTCGGCCCGCGCTCTGGCGAGAGCTTCGCGGGCGCGGCGGGGGGCGGCGGCGTCTTGCGGGCGGCGCAAGGCGTCGGCCGAGGCACGGCACCATTCTTCGGCGCAGGCAAAGGCGTAGACGAAGTCGTAGGCCAGGTCGCCTTTGAGGTGGACGGCGGCCTGTTTGCGGCGGCCTAGTTCGTCGGCGGCGTCGAGGTAGTAGCTGCCTGCCGCCGAAGTGCCGGCGAGCTGGTCGGCCTCTACCGTCATTTGTTCAAGGAGGCCGAGCATTTCTCCTGCGTATTCGCGGGCGAAGGCGGTGTCGTCGTCGCCCAGGACGCCCAGGTAGGGCCGGGTGATATAGCTTGCCGCCGTCAGCAGGAGGAGGAGCAGCAGCCAGCCGATGATTGTCGCTCTCATGTCTGTTAGCTTTCGCCGGTGCACGGGGGGACAATGCGTGGGAAATAGCGGCAAAATGGAAAGAGCAGCTTGCGATATGCAAGCTGCTCTTTCTGTGGTGCCGCAGGGCGGAATCGAACCGTCGACACGAGGATTTTCAGTCCTCTGCTCTACCGACTGAGCTACCGCGGCATGAAATGGCGACCCCGAACGGATTTGAACCGTCGATCTCCGCCGTGACAGGGCGGCATGTTAGACCACTACACCACGGGGCCGCGTATGGTGGGCGATGACAGGATCGAACTGCCGACATCCTGCTTGTAAGGCAGGCGCTCTCCCGGCTGAGCTAATCGCCCTTATGGTGACCCGTAGGGGACTCGAACCCCTGTTCCCGCCGTGAAAGGGCGGTGTCTTAACCGCTTGACCAACGGGCCATAACTGGTGACCCACGATGGACTCGAACCATCGACACCCTGATTAAAAGTCAGGTGCTCTACCGACTGAGCTAGTGGGTCATGTCTGACAATATCAGATTATACCGTAAGCCCAGCAGCCTGTCAATGGTCAGATTCTGGAAGTTACAAGCGCGGAAATAGCTTTTGAATTTGTCGGAATGAAAAGCGCAGCGGCCGAGGATAAAAGGCCAGATACAAGGCATCCTGAGGACGCGCAGCGACGCGTACTCGGAACGTACGCTAGCAAGCGCCCGCAAGGATAACGCCGTAGCTGGCTTTTTAGACCGGCCGCCTATGTTCCCTCTAAAAAACTTCGTGGAGTACGATAGTTTGATCCCTAGCCGGGCCTACCGATACTATCCCCAGCGGCACGCCGACGATTTCGCTGAGGCGCTCGACGTAGCGGCGGGCGTTGGCGGGCAGGTCCGCGTAGGCGCGGATGCCGCTGATCGTTTCGGTCCAGCCGGGCAGTTCTTCGTAGATGGGCTCTACTTCGCTGAGGACTTTGAGGCTGGCGGGGAACTCTCCGAGGGGCTGGCCTTTGTATTTGTAGCCGGAGCAGACTTTTATGGTTTTGAGGCCGTCGAGGATGTCGAGGCGGGTGACGGCGAGGTAGTCGAGGCCGCTGACCTGGCCGGCGTAGCGGACGATGGCGGCGTCGAGCCAGCCGCAGCGGCGGGGCCGCCCGGTGACGGTGCCGAATTCGCGGCCGCGGTCACGGATGTAGTCGCCGGTGGCGTCGTTGAGTTCGGTGGGGAAGGGGCCTTCGCCGACTCTGGTGGTGTAGGCTTTGACGACGCCGATGACTTTGCTGATCTTTGTGGGGCCGATGCCGGCGCCGATGCAGGCGCCGCCGGCGATGGGGTGGGAGGAGGTGACGTAGGGGTATGTGCCGTGGTCGAGGTCGAGGAGGGTGGCCTGGGCGCCTTCGAAAAGCACTTTTTTGCCGGCCGCCAGCGCTTCGTTGATGTATACGGAGGTGTCGGCGACAAAGGGGCGCAGAACCTGGGCATAGCCGAGGTATTCGGCGCGGAGAGCGTCGAAGTCGAAGCCCTCGACGCCGTAGACGGCCTGGAGAAGGTGGTTTTTGGCTTCGAGGTTGCGTTCGAGCTTGGCGGAGAACTCGTCTTCGTCCATGAGGTCGACCATGCGGATGCCGCTACGGGCGTTTTTGTCCATGTAGCAGGGGCCGATGCCGCGTTTGGTTGTGCCTATCTTGTGTTCGCCGCGGTAGTCTTCTTCGACTTCGTCGAGGAGACGGTGGTAGGGCATGATGAGGTGGGCGCGGTTGGAGACCTTAAGGTCGGAGGTTTCGACGCCCTTTTCTTGCATGGTGCGGAGTTCTTTGATCATGACGGCCGGGTCGACGACGACGCCGTTGCCGACGACGCAGGTCTTGTCTTTGTAGAGGATGCCGGAGGGCAGGAGCTGGAGCTTGAATTCCTTGCCGTCCACGACTACGGTGTGGCCGGCGTTGTTGCCGCCCTGGTAACGGACGACGACGTCGGCTTTTTCGGCCAGGTTGTCGACGATTTTGCCTTTGCCTTCATCGCCCCACTGGGTGCCTATGACGATTACTGCTGACATGTTATCACCTCTTGTTTATAGGCCAAAACGGGCCATAATGGTATCGACATGCCGCAGGTGGTGGGAGGGGTCGAAGCAGGCGGTGATTTCCTCCGGCGACATGAATTTGGCGATGTCGGGGTCGCGGGTAACGTTGGTCTTGAAGTCGGCGCCTTCGAGCCAGCGGGCCATGGCGTTGCGCTGGACCCAGCGGTAGGCGTCCTCGCGGCTGACGCCCTTGTCGACGAGAGCGAGGAGCAGTCGCTGGCTGAAGATGAGGCCGCCGGTCTTGTTCATGTTGGCCTGCATGGCGTCGGGGTAGACGAGCAGCTTGTCGATTATGTCGGTCATGAGACGGAGCATGTAGTCGACAAGGCTGGTGCTGTCGGGCAGGATGACGCGCTCGACCGAGGAGTGGGAGATGTCGCGCTCGTGCCAGAGGGCGACGTTTTCCAGGGCGGCCTGGGCATTGCCGCGGACGACGCGGGCCAGGCCGGATATGCGCTCGCAGGTGATGGGGTTGCGCTTGTGGGGCATGGCCGAGGAGCCTTTTTGGCCGGGGTGGAAGTATTCTTCGGCTTCGCGGATGTCGGTGCGCTGGAGGTTGCGGATCTCGGTGGCGAATTTGTCGAGCGAGGAGGCGACGACGGCCAGGGTGGTGAGGAATTCGGCGTGGCGGTCGCGCTGGATGACCTGGGTGGCGAGCCGGGCGGCTTTGAGGCCCATTTTTGCGCAGACGTGGGCTTCGACCTTGGGGTCGACGGTGGCGTAAGTGCCGACGGCGCCGGACAGTTTGCCGACGGCGACGGTTTCGCGGGCCCGCTTCAGGCGCTCGATGTTGCGTTCGGTCTCGTCGAGCCAGAGGGCGAATTTCATGCCGAGGGTGATGGGTTCGGCGTGGATGCCGTGGGTGCGGCCGATCATGACGGTGTGTTTGTGTTCGCCGGCCCGCCGGAAGAGGACGGCGCGGAGCTTGGCGAGGTCGTCCAGAATGATGTCGGCGGCCTGGGCCATCATGCTGCCGAGGGCGGTGTCTTTGACGTCGCTGGAGGTGAGGCCCATGTGGATGTATTTGGCTTCGTCGCCGACATTTTCGGCCACGGCGGTGAGGAAGGCGATGATGTCGTGGCGGATTTCCCGTTCGATTTCGCGGATGCGGTCGACGGAGAATTTGGCTTTCTCTTTGATGACCGGTACGGCGGCGGCCGGAATCTGCCCCAGCTCGGCCATTGCTTCGCAGGCGTATATTTCGATGTCGAGCATTGTTTGGAATTCGTTTTCGTCGGTCCAGATCTTGGCCATGGCGGGGTTGGTGTAGCGTTTGATCATTGCGGTTCTCTCCTTCTGGGCAGACCGCCGGTTCGGGGCGGCCTGGCTCGATTCCATCGGTTTATTTGCCTTCGCGGGCAATTATCTCCCTGGCCACGACGACGCCGGCGGCTGAAGCCTGGGCAAGGCCGCGGGTGACGCCCGCGCCGTCGCCGGCGGCGAAGAAGTTGGCGATTTCGCTTTCCAGCACCGGGCTGAGGCGAGGACGGGAGGAGTAGAATTTGACTTCGACTCCGTAGAGCAGGGTGTGGCGTGAGTTGACGCCCGGCGCGACTTTGTCGAGGGCTTCGAGCATTTCGATGATGGCGACCATGTGGCGGTAGGGGAGAACGAGGCTGAGGTCGCCGGGGGTGGCGTCTTTAAGGGTGGGCTCGACCATGCCGCGGTGGATGCGCTCCGGGGTGGAGCGCCGGCCGTCGAGGAGGTCGCCGAGACGCTGGACGATGACGCCGCCGCCCAAAAGGTTGGCGAGTTTGGCGATCGATTTGCCGTAGGTGATGGGTTCTTTGAAGGGTTCGGTGAAGCTTTTGGAGACCAGCAGGGCAAAGTTGGTGTTCTTGGTCCGTTTTTCGGCGTAGCTGTGGCCGTTGACGGTGATTAGGCCGGCGTTGTTTTCGTTGACGACTTCGCCGTAGGGGTTCATGCAGAAGGTGCGGACCCGGTCGTCGAAGGATTTGGTATAGTAGACGAGTTTGGACTCGTAGACGATTTCGGTGATGTGCTCCATGACGACGGCGGGCAGTTCGACGCGCACGCCGATGTCGACGGGGTTGGTCATCATCGACAGGCCGAGCTTGCCCGCCTGGCCGGAGAACCATTCGGCGCCTTCGCGGCCGGGGGCGGCGACGAGGTATTTGCTTTCGATCTTTTCCCCGCCGACCAACTCGAGCCCGGCGTATTCGCCATTTTTGACGATGATGGCTTCGACGGCGGTGTTGGTGCGGATCTCGCATTTGTCGTCGAGGTATTCGCGCATGCGGGTGAGGATTTCGGTGCATTTTTCGGTGCCGAGGTGGCGGATGCGGGCGGGGATGAGGTTGAGGTCGGCGGCGGCGGCCACCCGCTGGATACGGCGGATTTCCTCTTTCTTGTCGTCGCCGTAGACGGTGGTTGTCGCGCCGAAGTCAAGGTAGATTTTGTCGATATAGTCAATGAGTTCGGCGACACGGTCTTTTTCCATGTATTCGTCGAGTACGCCGCCGAATTCGGTGGTAAGCGTAAGTTTGCCGTCGCTGAACGCGCCGGCGCCCCCCCAGCCGCACAGTATGTCGCAGGGCTTGCAGCGCAGGCACTTGCTGCCGTGTTGGTTGATCGGGCAGCGGCGGGAGGTAATATCGCGACCTTTTTCGAGAATCAGGGTACTGAGGCCGGCCCTGGCAAGTTCGAGACCTGTAAAGATGCCGGCAGGCCCGGCACCGATCACGACAACATCGTAGCTTTTGGTCACGTACATCACCTCTTGTTTAGTCTTCCCTTGGTCAGAAAAATAACTCAAATAGGCGCGAGCGTCGCTGCTATTTGAGTGGGCGTGAGGAAATATACGTATTTTCCCTTGATTATAATAGCATTTCACTTGGGGGGTGTCAACAACAAATTTCGAATGTTTTTTGAGCTTGGGCTAAAATCGTTCGGGAAAACGAGGGGGCCTTTAAAGGAAAAAACGCCGGCTATGCCGGCGTAAAAATATGCTTTATGGAAGGCAAGCCCGCAGGCCGTTCAGAAGTCCCCAGATGCTAGGCGGACCGAGGACGCGAGCGGAGACAGTACTGCGGGGGTACGGCGAGCGAGCGCCCGGAGGGCCAACAACGCAGATGGGGGCTTATCAACGGCCTGCGCTTATGCCGGCTCGCTCATTTTGGAAGAGTCTTTGAAGCGGGTGAATTCCTTCTGGAAGTATAGTTCGACGGTGTCGACGGGGCCGTTGCGGTGTTTGGCGACGATGATTTCGGTGATGTTCGGTCTTTCCGTTTCGTGGTTGTAGTAGTCTTCGCGGTAGAGGAAGGCGACGATGTCGGCGTCCTGCTCGAGGGAGCCTGATTCGCGGAGGTCGCTGAGCATGGGGCGCTTGTTCTGCCTGGCCTCGACGCCGCGGCTGAGCTGAGAGAGGGCGAGGACGGGGACGTTTAGCTCGCGGGCGAGGGATTTGAGGGAGCGGGATATTTCCGATATTTCCTGCTGGCGGTTGTCGTTGCGGCCGCCGGAGCTGCCCTGCATGAGCTGGAGGTAGTCGATGACGACGAGGGAGAGCTCGTGCTCGACTTTGAGGCGGCGGGCCTTGGAGCGGATTTCGGTGACGGTCATGCCGGGGGTGTCGTCGATGAAGATGGGTGCGGAGGAAAGGCGGTCGGCGGCTTTGACGAGGCTGGACCAGTCGTTGTCCTTGAGGTCGCCGATCTTAAGGCGCTGGGCGTCGATGGTGGCTTCGGTGCAGAGCATGCGCTGAACAAGCTGTTCTTTGGACATTTCGAGGCTGAAGAAGGCGACCGGTTTTTTCTCTTTGACGGCGACGTGCTGGGCGATGTTGAGGACGAAGGCGGTCTTGCCCATGCTGGGCCGGGCGGCGATGAGAACGAGGTCGGAGGGCTGCAGGCCGGCGGTGAGGCGGTCGAGGTCCCTGAAGCCGGTGGGCAGGCCGGTGATGCCGCCTTTGGTGTGGTAGAGCTGCTCGACCCGGTCGAGGGCGGCCATGAGGATGTCTTTGATGGGCACGAAGGCGCCGGTGACTTTGCGGTTGGCGACTTCGAGGATCATCCGCTCTGCCTGGTCGAGGATGCTGATGACTTCTTCGTTGGCTTCGTAGCCGAGGCCGGCGATGTGGGTGGCGGTGTTTATGAGGCCGCGCAGGAGGGCTTTTTCTTCGACGATTTTGGCGTGGTAGATGACGTTGGCGGCGGTGGGCACGCTGTTGGCGAGCGAGGTGATGTAGGAGATGCCGCCGGCGGCTTCGAGCTTGTCCTCGCGACGCAGTTGCTCGGTGAGGGTGATGAGGTCGACGGCCTCGCCGCGGTTGTAAAGCGCCAGCGTGGCGGCATAGACGAGGCGGTGGGATTCGCGGTAGAAATCTTCGGGACGCAGGAATTCGGCTACGCGGGATATAGCCTCGCGCTCGATGAGCATGGCGCCGATAACGGATTGTTCGGCTTCTAGGTTCTGGGGCGGCATTCTGTCTAGCACGGTATCCTCTCCCTTATGCGCTGGCGCTCTCCGGGGCGGCGAACAGGACGGTCAGCGCTTCGTCCACCGTTTCCACCGGGCGGATGTCGAGGCCGAGGTGCCCGGCGGGAATGTCTTTTTCGTTTTCCTTGGGGATTATGATGGTGGTGATGCCGGCCTGCTTGGCGCCGAAGGCTTTTTCGAATACGCCGCCGACACCCTTGACCCGGCCCTGGATGGAGACTTCGCCGGTGATGGCGCAGTCCTGGCGGATGCCCTGGCCGGTGATGGCCGAGACGAGGGCGGCGACGATGGCCGTGCCGGCCGAGGGGCCGTCGATGCGGCCGCCGCCGATTATGTTGACGTGGATGTCGTAGTCGGCCGGGTCCTGGCCGGTGACTTTGCGCACAACGGCGGCGGCGTTGAAGACGGAGTCTTTGGCCATGCTACCGGCGGTGTCGTTGAAGCGGATCGAGCCTTTGCCTTTGACGGCGGCCGGGAAGGCGACGGCTTCGATTTCGAGGACCGAGCCGAGGTAGCCGGCGACGCCGAGGCCGAAGATTTTGCCGATTTCGCCGGTGGCGGTGGCTTTAAGGTTGACGAAGGGCGTAAGACGGCTGACCTGGGCAACTTTGTAGATGTCGTCGACGCCGATGGTTATCTGCCCGGTTTCGCCGCGGTAGAGGGCGAGACCGTAGGCGTCGGCGAGGATGTTGATGGCTTTGCGGCCTTCAATGGTGTATTCGCCGATGAGGCGGGGGATGTCGGGGTGGATGGCGACGTCGAGTTTCCGGGCGGCGTTAAAGACGATCTCTTCGATGTGTTTGGGGGTGAGGGGCTCGAAGTATATTTCGGCGCAGCGCGAGCGGATGGCGGGGGTGATTTCCTTTGCGTCGCGGGTGGTGGCGCCGATGAGGATGAAGTCGGCGGGGGCGCCGTCTTCGAACAGTTTCTTGATGTATTTGGGTACGTTGGGGTCGCTGGGATCGTAGTAGGCGGAGTCGAAGAAGACGCGCTTGTCTTCGAGGACTTTGAGGAGTTTGTTCTGAAGCATGGGGTCCATTTCGCCGATCTCGTCGATGAAGAGGATGCCGCCGTGGGCGTCGGTGGCGAGGCCGGGTTTGGGCTCCGGTACGCCGGTGTCGGCGAGGTCGCGGCGGGCGCCCTGGTAGATGGGGTCGTGGACGGAGCCGAGGAGCGGGTTGGTCATGTCGCGCGGGTCCCATCTGAGGGTGGTGCCGTCGACTTCGACAAAGGCGGCGTCCTTGGCGAAGGGGGTGAATTTGAGTTTTTTTGCTTCTTCGAGGACGAGGCGGGCGGCGGTGGTTTTGCCTACGCCGGGCGGCCCGTAAAGGATGAGGTGCTGGGGGTAGGGGGAGGCGAGTTTGGCGCGGAGTGCTTCGATGGCCCGCTCCTGACCGACGATTTCCCCCAAGGCGCCGGGGCGGAGCTGCTCCATGGCCGATTTAGTGAGTTTCTTCTGTTCGAGTTTTTCGAGGATGGCGTATTTTTTCAGCGTCTGGGGGGTCTCGACGTTCTCTTCTTCTTCTTTGAGGACTTGCATTTTGATTTCCTGGACGTATTCGCGGTGGCGCTCTTCCATCCTGTCGGCGATCTTCTTTTCGAGCTTGTCTTCCACCGCCCGGCGGGCCATGAGGTCGGCGAGCTCGTCCTCGATCTCTTCGAGGATGGCGGGGATTTCGTCGAGGGTGGGGAGCTTGCTTACGGTGGGGTCTTCGAAGACGAGTTTCTGGAGGGCCAGGACGCGTTCGGGGAGGCTATCGGAACGCAGCAGGTCGAGGGCGTCGAGTTTGCCTGCTTTGAGGACGACTTTTTCGGAGCCGATGAGACCGGAATAGAGACCGTAGAGGGAGGCGACCTGCCGCTTGAGCTGTTCGACAGCCGTGTCGCGGGCGTCAGCCGGCCGGTGGGGGATGAATTTGTTAAAGAAGTTCTTCATTGCTTAGTCCTTTCGGGTTCGTGATAGGAGTCCCGAATCAGGCGACTCCCAGACCGTTCAGAAGCCCCCAGATGCTAGGCGGCTCCGCCGGGCGTGCGGCGACGCGTACTCGGGTCGTACGCTAGCAAGCGCCCGGTGGAACAACAACGCAGATGGGGGTTGCTGGGCGGTCTGGGAAAATTACTGGGCGGTGACCTGAACCTCTATCTGGGTCGACACCTCCGGATGCAGCTTGACGGTTACCGGGTAGACGCCGAGGGCTTTGATGGCGTCCTTGAGTTCGATTTTGCGTTTGTCGAGGTCGACGCCGTGCTGGTCTTTGAGGGCGTCGGCGATGTCTTTGCTGGTGACCGAGCCGAACAGGCGGCCGCCTTCGCCGGTTTTAACGGCGACGGTGACTTTGAGCTTGGCGAACTGGGCGGCGTAGAGCCGGGCTTCGTCGAGGAGGCGTTTGGCTTTGCGGGCGTCGTTTTCTTTCTGCTGCTGGACGGCGTTGACGTTGCCGGCGGTGGCGGGGATGGCGAGTTTCTTGGGTAGCAGGAAGTTGCGGGCGTAGCCTTCGGATGCCTCTATGACGTCGCCTTTCTTGCCGAGGTTTTTAACTTCTTGTTGGAGGATTAGTTTCACGGCTGTCACTCTCCTTGATGTACTTGGCGACGAGCGCGGTAACGCGGCTCTTGGCGTCTTCGATGTTGGCGCCTTTGAGCTGGGCTCCGGCCACGGTCTGGTGGCCGCCGCCGCCGAGTTCTTCCAATATTACCTGGACGTTGATGTCGCCCTGGGAGCGGGCGCTGACGGCTACGCCGCCTTCGATGGGGAAGAGGACGAAGCTTACTCTGACGCCCTCGATGTTGAGCAGCATGTCGGCCGCCTGGGCGGCGGCGATCTGCGGGTCGCTGATTTTTTGGGTGTAGGTGGCGATGACGACGCCGCCGGGCAATGTTTCGGTGTTGTTGATGATTTCGGCCCGGTGTTTGAGGGTGTCGAGATCGACGCGGAAGAGCCGGCGGACGAGTTTGGGGTCGGCCCCGGCCCGGCGGAGGTGGGCGGCGGCGTCGAAGGTGCGTACGCCGGTCTGGACGGTAAAGCTTTTGGTGTCGACGACGATGCCGGCGTAGAGGGCGGAGGCCTCGGTCCTTGTGAGGTCGAGCTTCTCGTCGAAGTAGGTGAGGAGTTCGGTGACGAGTTCGCTGGTGGAAGAAGCCGAGGGCTCTAGGTAGACGAGCAGCGGGTTGGCGATAAAGTCTTCGGCCCGCCGGTGGTGGTCGATGACGATGATTTTTTCGGCCTTGCCGAGGAGGGCGGGGGCGGCGACGAGCGCCGGCCGGTGGGTGTCGACGACGAACAGGACGGTGCCGGGGCCAACGGTTGCTTCCGCCTGGGCCGGGTCGACGAATAGGGTGCGGTGTTCTTCGTATTCGTCGAGGCATTCGGCGAGTTTTTCGACCGCCGCGCCCGGACGGCTGGCGACGATCTGGGCCGGCTTGCCGAGGAAGCGGGCCATCCTGGCTACGCCGAGGGAGGCGCCGAGACTGTCGTAGTCTTCGTTGGCGTGGCCCATTACGACGACGGATGAGGCGCCGGCGATGATGTCGCGGAGGGCCTGGGCAACGATACGGGCTTTTACGCGGGTGCTCTTTTCGACGGTCTTGGCTTTGCCGCCGTAGAACTGGACTTTGCCGGCAATATGAACGGCGGCCTGGTCGCCGCCCCGCCCGAGGGCAAGGTCGAGCCCGGCCTGGGCACGCTGGCCGAGAGCGGCGACGGTGGACTCGTCGGCGGCTACGCCGAGGCTGAGGGTGACGGGGATGCGGTTGCCGCCGTGGATGGTGCGGACGGTGTCGAGGATGTCGAATTTGTCGGCGAGAGCGGCGTCGAGGGCCCGGCGGTCAAAGACGGCGATGTAGTTGTCTTCGCTGTATTTTTTGAGGAAGCCTTCGAGGAGGCCGACCCATTCGCTGAGGCGGCGGTTGACTTCGGCGAGGATGGCTGAACGCTGGCTCTCGCTGAGGCCTTTGAGGACGTCGCTGTAGTTGTCGATCTGGATGTACGCGAGTACCGGCATGGCGCCTTCGCAGCTGAGTTTGACGGTTTCGCTGGCGGTTATGTCGGTGAAGGAGAAGATCATGAGCGGCGGGGCGTTCTGGTTGGGGCCTTCCAGCGGCTTGTAGACCGCCTGGTAGTGGCGGCCGCGGGCGTGGAAGGCTTCGAAGCCGGCCTTGCCCCACAGGCGGGCGAGGTCGATGCCCGGCCAGAAGCGGTCGATGCCGTCGGATGGCCCGAGTTCGGCGTCCGCCCAGTCGGCGAGGACGCTGTTGCGCCAGTGGAACTTGCCGGCGCCGTCGACGATGGCGATGGCCAGCGGCAGGTTCTGGAGGGCGTAGCGGGCCGCCTGGCCGACGCTTTCACTCATGAGGTCAAGGTAGGCCGACAGTTCTTTCTGCCGCTCGAGGTGCCGCTCCCGCCCGTAGAGGTAGAGGATGTAGAGGAGGATGGCGCCGATGACGGCTACGTATTTATTATAGAAGAGGATGATGAGGAGCAGCGCGGCCGATACGGCGAGATAGACGCGGGTATCGAACCACAGCGACGGTCCGCGGGACATTATTTACCCTCCTGTCAGGACGACCGGGGTGTATTTAGCTGGCGGAAATTGACGGCAAGATCGAAAATGCCAGCGAAAACGACGACTGTTTGTAGAAGAGAGTTGGTCAATATCATAATCAGTATAATGGTGCGCATAAGCCTTGACAAATTGTATTTGTCGGCAAGGTAGTAAAATAGCGCCAAGCCTTGCCCGAAAAGGAGTATGACCGATCCCCCAAGCAGATTTAGGGCAATTTTGGCAAGCAGGTCGTTTTGCAGGTTTTGGCTAAAAAAGAGGCCCGCGGTGGCCAGGGCGGCAATGTAGAGCATCGCCTTGGGCAGCGACCATTCGCGGAAGGGGGGGAAGACGGGGGTGGCGTGGCCGAGTTTGCGCAGCACCGCCCGGGCTAGAAGGAAGTTGAGGTAGGTCTGAAAAACGGCGGACAAGGTCAGCAGGGCGGGCAGGAGCACCTGAAAGATCGTCATCATTATCTTGAACTGCTCCTGCATTTGGGCAATCATCGTTTCCGTCATGCCGAAGCCGCGGTATAGCTCAATCGCTTCGACCATCGATTTTTCCATGGATTCGATTTGAAAGGCGAACGGGTTGACACCCATCACGACAAAGGTGAGCCCCATAAGGGCGAGGTTGGAGATCAGGCAGACGACCGAACCCCAGAGGATGGTTTTGAAGGGCCCGAAACCGGCGCGGAAGGCGTGGCCGAAGACGAGGCCGATGAGTCCGAAGCCGACGACGATGTGGATCGCCTTGAGGGGCGAGATGAGGATGGCGCTGAGGACGCCGGCAACGACGGTGGCCATGACGCTCCAGCGGAAGCCGTGGCGGACGCCGAGAAGGATGATGGGTACCGGCCACAGGAAGGTGACAAAGGCGCCGACCACGGGGACGTAGACGCTGATGAGGGCGAAAACGACGGCGATGGCGGCCATGATGCCCGCTTCGACGGTGGGACGCGTGTTGGTCTGTCGCATGGTTCACCTCGGATATAGATTAGCGGTTGCTCTCGGGATTAGCATCGGCCAAACGCCGGCTTTCGATTCCCGGCCACGGGCTTATTGCCGCCGGGGAGGGGCAGTGCCTTGTCTGCGGCAGATGGGGGCTTATTCACGGCCGAAGGAGGCCATTTAGAAGTGCCCAGATGCAAGGCGCACCGGAGGCTGACACCGGAAGCGTACACGAACGTACGCTGAGGATGGCAGCCGAGGAGCAACGCCGCAGACGGGGGCTTATCAATGGCCGCAAAAGCCTGGACTGTATTTATTCGCACTTGTATGTCCCGTTTCCTTCATGGCGCCGACGATCGACGTGCGGACGGTCCCTTAATTTCCGGCGACAATATTACGATAATAATAGTGCATGCAGATAATCCGGCATTATATAGTAAGAAGGTGATTGCTGATGTCAAGTCACGAGCACGCGAAACGCCACCCCGATGAGGATGGGGCGCTGCACCGGCAGCTGGCCGAGCTGGCGTCGGCAAAAGCCGGCCTGAACAGAGAGCTGGATTTGTCGAGGGCGGCCAATAAGTTTTTGAGTTCGGTGCTCGATACCGTCGACGCGCTGGTGGTAGTGGTGGACTCCACCGGCCGGATTGTCCGCCTGAATCAGGCTTTCCGCCAGGCGCTGTCCGCGCCGGGGCAGAAGATGGACGGACGGTATCTGTGGGATATGCTGCTGTTGCCTGACGATGTTCTGACGGTGCAGACGATTATCGGCAAGCTGCAGGCTCAAGAGTGCCGTACGGCGTCGGCCAATTTCTGGCTGACCAAGAGCGGCCATCTCCGCCTTGTTGCCTGGTCGTTCACCGTCCTGCGCGGCGTGGGCGAGGAGGGCGATTATATCGTCGGCGTCGGGCTTGACGTTACCGAAAGAGAGCAGGCGGAAGAGGATCTGCGGATAAGCAAGGAGCGTTACCAGGTTCTGTTCAACAGTGTCAACGACGCTGTTTTTGTCTACAGCCTGGCAAAGGGCGAAGAGCCAAGCCGGCTGATCGAGGTGAACGAGGTGGCCTGCCTGCGGCTGGGGTACAGCCGCGAGGAGCTGCTAAGGCTTTCGCCGGCCGATATCGAGCAGCCGGTCATCGCCGCCCAGCTCCCGCTGATCGACCACAAGCTCCGCCAGCAGAAGCACGCTCTGTTTGAGGCTGTGCACCGGACAAAGGCGGGGGCCGAAATCCCGGTGGAGGTAAACGCCCACCTGTTTTCGCTGTACGGGCAGACAACCGTTTTGTCGGTGGCGCGGGATATAACGGAGCGCAAGGAGCTGGAGGAGAAGCTGCGGTTTATCACGATGCACGATTCGCTGACCGGGCTTTACAACCGGGCTTATTTCGATGAGGAGGTCCGCCGTCTGGAGGCGGCCCGCGAGCTTCGGGTCGGCGTCGTCGGCTGCGATGTGGACGGGCTCAAGCTGATAAACGATTCGATGGGCCACCAGGCCGGGGACGCGCTGCTGCGCGCGGCCGGGACGGCGATCGCCAGCGCGGTTCGCGAGGGCGATTTTGTGGCCCGTGTGGGCGGGGACGAGTTTGTCGTCCTGCTGTATAATATCGATTTCCAGGGTGTCAAGAAGGTTATGGACCGCATCCGCGCCGCCATCGCCAGGCAAAACAAGCTGGAACCCGGCCTGCCGCTGAGCATTTCCCTCGGTTGCGCGGTGACCAGCGCGGAGACGAAGGATATCCACCAGCTGCTCAAGGAAGCGGATGACAATATGTACCGCGAGAAGCTCCATCACAGCAAGAGCGCCCGCAGCATGCTGGTGCACGGCCTTAAGAAGGCGCTGGAGGCCCGCGATTTCATCACCGACGGCCATGGCGAGCGGCTGATCGTCCTGATCGATAAACTCGGCCTGGCTCTCGGCCTGGAGGAGCGCGATATGGCCGAGCTCCGCCTGTTGGCTCAGTTCCACGATTTCGGCAAAGTCGGCGTTCCCGACCGCATTCTGTTCAAACCGGGCAAGCTTACCGAGGAGGAGTATGTGGAGATGCAGCGCCATTCGGAGATCGGCCACCGCATCGCCCAGTCGGTCCCCGATCTGTGCCCGATTGCCGATCGTATTCTGAAGCACCACGAGTGGTGGAACGGCCAGGGGTATCCGCTGGGGCTCGTCGGCGAGGATATCCCCCTGGAGTGCCGCATTCTGTCGATCGCCGACGCGTACGACGCGATGACCAGCGACCGCCCGTACCGCAAGGCGATACCGCCCGCGGAGGCGCTGAAAGAGCTGGAACGCTTCAAGGGGCGGCAGTTCGACCCCATGCTGGTGGACAGGTTCGTCAATGTGCTGAAGCAGTAGGAATGATTAAAGCGCCGGATTTCCGGCGCTTTTTTTTTGCGCTATCGTTCAGCCTGGTTTCCCGCTGGTGTGAGAGCGCCTTCCGCCGCGCCGGTCCAGCGCCGGCAGGCGAAATAGTAGAGGAGGTAGAGGGTGGCGAGCGCGACGAGGCCGGCGCCGGCCAGGACTTTGTCGGCTCCGAAGCGGCCGGCGAGATAGCCGCCGGCCAGCATGGAGACGATGGCGGCCGGCGTCAGGATGGCGGTAACGGAGCCGTAGACGCGGCCGCGGAGGTTGGCGGCGGTGCCTCTGTCCCGGAGGGCGTGGATCCCGACGAGGGCGGCGTAGAAGAAGACGTAGCCGCCGAAAACAGTCGCCGTAGCAAGGAGAAAGCTTGGAACGAAGCCGAGGAGGACAAAGCTGGCATAGTGGACGGTGAGCCCGGCCATTGCAAGGGGGAGAGGGTTGCCGCGCTTCATGAGCCACGGGCCGGCGAGGCTGCCGAGGATGCTGCCGAGGCCGACGACGGTCATGAAGAGGCCGTATTCCGCGTCGCCGCCGCCGAGGGAAGATTTGACGTAGACGACGAATAGCGGTAGCTGCAGGCGCAGGGACATGGCCCACAGGAAGGCGACGGCGATGAGGAAGCGCAGTTGGGGACTGGCAAGGATGAAGCGAATGCCGGCAGTCATCTCGCCCAGAACCTGGCGCTCCTTGGCGGGGCAGGTTTGGCGCGGAATATCGATAAGGCGACTGAGCACGGCGACGGCCAGAAAAACAGCGCCGGTGGCGATGAAGAGGGCAGCGGGGCTGAAGAGGGCGGTGGCGAAGCCGGCGAGGAACGGGGCAAGCATCTTGGCGCAATTGAGGCTTATAAATACCGCGGAGTTGCCTAAGACAAAGCCGTCCTTGGCCATGATTTCGGTCATCAGTGCCGTTCTGACGATGGAGATGACGGTGAGCAGCACCGAGATGAGCAGCCACAAGGCGTATATCCACGCCAGGCCGAGACTGAGGCTCATAGTGGCCACAAGGAGAGCCGTTACGACCGAAACCCCGGCTAGCACGGTCGCACGCCTGTAGCGGTCGATGACGACGCCGTAAAGGGGGGCGAACAAGCGCGGAACGAAGGTCAGCGCGCCGAATACGCCGACGTTGAGGGCGCTCTGGGTTAAGCCGTAGACATAGATGGTCATCAGGAAAAAAACGAACTCGAAACCGAAAGCGGACAGGATATAGGCGGTGAAGAATGTGGCGATGTTTGTTTTGTTTGTTGGCTGCACAGGGATTCCTCCTTGCTCTCAATTGGCCGAAAGCGCTTTTCCTTCGGCCCCGGTTGGTATATAATGGTTGCTAATAGCGGAGCTTTAATGCTTAGTACCATTGTCAGGGCTTTCAGGAACGGTTTCTTGTATTATTTTGCGGTGTTGGGAGGTGGCGGCGATGAACGGTCGTAGCGTTGCCCCCGCGGATGGGATCAGCTATTGCCGCGTGGGCGACATCCCTGGGCTGGAGCTTTACCGTGGCGTCGGCGTCACCCGCCACGTGCCGCGGCACATCCACGGCGTTTTCAGTCTGAGTGTCGCCGAGGCGGGGGTGCGGATCAGCGAGAGCAGGCGGGAGAAGTACGCTATCACGCCGGGGTCAATTTTCGTGAGCGAGTGGGGCGAGGCACACGCCGGCGACATTCCTTGCGGGGCCAGTTATTCCAGCCGCTCGCTGCGGATCAGCCGGGAGCTTTTCGCCGCCCTGCTGACGGAGCTGCCGGGACGGGAAGCGTCGGAGGCCCATTTCCCCGTGCCGCTGCTGAAGGACGGCGAACTGTACGGGAAGATTTTCCGCTTGTATGAGCTGGCGCCGTCACCGGATTCGCAACTGGCCAAGGAGTGTCTGCTGCGGGAGGTCTTTTCCCTGTTGGTCAACCGTCATTCCCGCGGCCGGGACGAATGGCCGGCAGCCGGCGACGAGACGGGGGCGGTGCGACGGGTATGCGAGTATCTCGGCGACTGCTGCTACGAGAATGTTTCGATCGGGACGCTGGCGGCGATCGCCGGGTTTAGCCCTTTCCATCTCTGCCGGGTTTTCGAGCGGACGGTCGGCGTTCCGCCGCACGTGTACCAGCTTGACGTGCGTCTGACGAAGGCGGCCGATCTGCTGGCCAGCGGCCGGAAAATCGTCGCCGTGGCGATGGAGACGGGCTTCTGCGACCAAAGCCATTTTCACAAGGCTTTCAAAAAGAAGTTCGGGGTGACACCCCGCCAGTATCTCAGGTAAGCGAAAACCGCCGGGACACCGGCGGTTTTTTTGCGCCCGCAAAGAGCAAGATTCTACAATAACTGGCCTTTCCGCGCTTTTATTATTGGTGATGGATAAATATCTGCGGGAGGCGCGACTTTGGGGCGGTTGGCGATAGATGCCGAGAATAACCGGGGCGACGGCGGGCGCGGGGAAGGATTCGCCGCTCTGGCGGGGACGCTGTGGGGGGTAAATTATCTGGTGGTCAAAATCGTGCTGACGACAGTGCCTGAACCGCTTTTTCTCGTCATCCGCTTTGTGGCGGCGATCGGTCTGCTACTGCTGTACGTCGCCTGGCGCGGCGAGAGCTTTCGCGTTGACCCCGGCGATGTGACGCCGGTCATTTTCCTCGGGCTGTTTGGAGTCGGACTGCAGAATGTGACCTGGACGTACGGCATTCACCGGACGACGGTGTCGTCCGCAGCGCTGCTGATCTGCACGGCGCCGCTGTTCACGCTGCTGTATGCGTTCGCGTCCGGCCGGGAGCGGGCGGGGTGGCTCCGTCTGCTGGGCACGGCGGCCGCGTTCGCCGGCATCTATGTGATTGTCGCGACGACGCCGGGTTCGCGCCTGGAGTTCACTTCGGCGGCATTTGTAGGCAATCTGCTGATTCTGGCGAGCGCGGCGCTGTTCGCTTATTACTCGCTTGCCTCTTCGCCGTTGCTCAAGCGTTACTCGGCCGTCAAGCTGTTTACGCTCGCCTCGGTTGTCGCGCTGCCGCTTTTCATCGCCAACGCGGCGTTCGCTCCGCCGTTCGGCGACGTTAGCTTCGGGGGGTTGACGGCGCTGGAGTTTGTCTATATCGTGGTTTTGGGTACGATTGTGGCGTTTGTGTGTTGGTTTCAGGGTATCGGCCGGACTTCGCCGGTGCGGACGACGCTTTATCAGTACATGACGCCGCTGGTGAGTACAATATTGAGTGTAGTCGTGCTGGGCGAGCCGTTCAGTCCCGGCCACGCGGCGGGGGCGGCGCTGATCTGCGGCGGCCTGCTGGCGGCCCGCTATGACCGGCGCCTTCCTTTCCTGAGATACGGCTCCGGGAGCGATTTTGCGGTTAAGGATACAGGTAAGAAATCAGAATGCTGTCAGGGAGGGAACGGGAAGGTGAGGGGCGAATAATAGCGGTGTTATTTCGAAGGGGGAGTTCTCATGCGGTTGATTTCGATTGTTATTATTTTGCTGCTGGCCGTCGCCCTGGCCGGCTGCGGCGGCGCTAAGCCGGCCGCGCCGCCTGCCAAGCAGGCGCCGCAGTTTGCCAAGCTGCTGACGGTCGCCGGCGGCGACTCTGTTTCCCTCGACCCGTCCACCGTAAAGGTGAGCGGCAACGATGTGTCGGTCATGCTCCGGTTCGCGAAGAGCGAAATCAAGAACGGCGTCAAGGCCGAGAGCTGGGATGCCGTGTTCAGGCCTTCGGAGCAGTTGGTGGCCGTGAGGGCGAAGATGCTGTACGGCGAGGGCGGCCAGGTGCTTTCGGCCGATACGGCCGGCGGCGGCTGGGAGTATGTGATCCCCGGCTCGGATACGGAGCGGATTATGGCGGCAGTGGCGGAGTATTGCAAGGGCCGCGGGCTGGCTGTGAACGCGACGCCGCCGCCGTATGCTCTGCCCGGCTACAAGTATCTGGCCAAGTCGACCGCCAATGACGCGTATTATCTGTATAAGCCGGCTTCCGTACGCTCGGGGGGCGGTCAGACGAGCGCCGAGGTGTTGATGATCTACGAGACGGCCAAGGACGGCACGAAATACGCTGTTTTGACGGTGGATTTCCAGACGGCGGCGAAGAAGTACCGCACGGCGTCCCGGATGCTTTACGACGCGGCCGGAAAGATGCGGCCGGCTCCCGGCGACCAGAGCTGGCAGGCGGTGACGCCCCATTCGGTGTACGATATGCTGCTGGACGAAATCAAGTAGGACCGATGGAACAGACAGAGACCGCCACGAGGCGGTCTCTGTTTTAGTTTTATGACCGTGGTTCACAGGGCGCTGACGTCGATGTCGTACTCTATCCGCCGGGCCACTTCCTGGGCGAGGTCGACGCCAAACAGCAGCCGCAGGAGATAAAAGCCAAGTTCGAGCCCGGAGCTGACGCCGGCGGCGGTGATGATGCCGCCGTCGTTGACGACTTTGGCCGGCACGACTTCGACGGAATAGGCCGCCAACTCGGCGAAGGCGGTGTGGTAGGTTGTGGCTTTCCGGCCGGTAAGCAGGCCGGCCTCGGCCAGCAGAAAGGCGCCCGTGCAGACGGAGGCGACGTGCCTCGCGCTTGCCTGCCGGCTGCGGAGGAATTCACGGATAGCGGGGTTCTTCATCGCTGCCATGCGACCTTTGCCTCCAGGGGCGACGATTATGTCGAGGGGCGGGCAGTCCGCGAGCGTAGTGTCGGGGATGATACGCATGCCGTTGAAGGCGGCGACCGGTTCGGGGGTTTCGGCCACAAGAAGGACAGTGGTGCTGTTTGGCCGCACTTTGTTGATATAGTTCAGCACCTCGTAAGGCCCGACGAAATCCAGCTCTTCGACCTGGGGGAAGATGATTATGCCGACGGTGATCAGGCGTATTACCTCCTTCGGGATGTATTCTTGGCGATGCGGCGGATTGTTTGCCCTATGTGGCGGCGCTACTCCCGATAGAGCTTCGCCGTAAAGGTTGTTTGGCCGTTGGTCAGGATAAAGGCGGTGGGACAGAGCTTCGCGCATGCCTTGCAGGCGCCGCAGCCACGGGTCGCCGCTCCCGGCGCATAGCCTATCTGGAGTTTTTTTCCCTTATTGAGAAAGGTCAGGTAGTTCCTGCCGATTTTCCGGCAGATGGCGATACAGCGGCCACAGAGGATACACCCTTTTGCCATCGCCGACGCTGCCGGGTCGCCCGAAAGCCCATCGCCATGGCCGGCGTCACGACCGGCTTGCCACGGGACGCCGGCGGCTTCCGCCGCGGTCAGCACTTCATTAAGCATGACGGCAACCGATTGGTCCCGAAACGGACCGCGCGCCAGCAGCATTTTGGCAGCCAGCGCCCTTAGCCGGTGTATGCCGGGGGAAACGGTGCGTATTTCAAGCCCGGAGGCCCCAAGTACCGTGCAAGCATGGCTTGGCTGCCATTGCCCCTGGCTGTGCACTTCGATTATACACAGGCTGCAGCGGCGCAGCGGACCAAGCCGGGGATGATGGCAAAGCGCCGGTATATTGAACCCCTCAGCCTGCAAGCCGGCCAGCAGCGGTTCGCCTTCCCGGACCGCACACAGTCGCCCGTCGACGATTATTTTAGCGGTCCGGTTCACGGCCGGTCACCTCCGGAAACCGCCCGGATGGCGTCATGGGGGCAAATTTCGGCACAGGAGCGGCAGCGGATACATTTCTCATGGTCGACGGAATAGCCGAGCGGACCCTGGCCGGCTTGGCGGCTGATCGCCTGCACCGGGCAGTCCAGACAGCCCCGGCAGTCGGTGCACCGGGAGGGAATGATCTCAAAACGGATCAGGGGTTTGCAGGTGACAGCCGGACAGACACCGGCCAGGTGTGCTTCGTATTCGCTACGAAAATGGCGGATGGTCGTCAGAAGGGGGTTTACGGCCGTGCGGCCCAGCGCGCACATCGACATGTCGGCGACGGCCCGGCTCAGTTCTTCGAGTTGTTCTATAAGGCCCGGTTTTCCCGTCCCGGTTGTCAGATTATCCAGCATGCCGGTGAGGAGAGCGAGCCCGTCCCGGCAGAACAGGCACTGGCCACAGGACTCGTCAGCCATAAAACCGGTCAGGTGGCGGGTCAGGTCTACCAAACAACGCGAATGGTTGAGGACAACCAGCCCGCCGGAGCCGATCATGCCCCCGGCGGTGGACAGCGAAGAATAGTCCAGGGCAAAGTCTTTGTAAGGCACAATGCCGCCGGAGGGGCCGCCAATCTGCAGTGCTTTGATTTCGTTATGCGCGGCGCCGCCAATATTTTCTACGACGGTGCGGACGCTGGCGCCTAAAGGTACTTCGATAAAGCCGGTATTCGGTATGTCGCCGGTGATACAAAATATTTTGGTCCCCGGGCTGTCATCGTTGCCGGCGGCGCGAAAGGCGTCGGCGCCGTGGGCAATGATCCACGGGACGTTTGCCAGCGTTTCCACGTTGTTGATAACGGTGGGATGCCCATGGAAGCCCTGTTCCGACGGGTACGGCGGGCGCGGCCAGGGTTCGCCGCGCTGCCCCTGCATGACCTGGAGCAGGGACGACTCTTCGCCGCAGACGAATGCGCCGCCGCTTTGAATAATACCGACCTGCAGGGCAAAATCCGTCCCCAATATCCGTTCCCCCAGCAGGCCGGCGGCCCGCGCGTCGGCAATCGCCTGGCGCAGCCTCGCCACCGCCAGCGGGTACTCGTGCCGCACGAAAATATATGCTTCGCCGGCGCCGCAGGCATACGAGGCCAGAATGATTCCTTCCAGCACCCGGTGAGGGTCGCTTTCCATCAGCGTCCGGTCCATGTAGGCCCCAGGGTCGCCTTCATCGGCGTTGGCAACGATAAACCGCCGCCGGTCGCTGCTGGCGGCCGCCGTTTCCCATTTCCAGCCGGTGTTAAAGCCGCCGCCGCCCCGGCCCCGCAGGCCTGATGCGGATATTTCGGCGACGATATCTGCCGGGCTTTGCTTGATCAGAGCCTTGGCAAGGGCAAAATAGCCGCCGGTGGCGACATATTCCGGCAGGCTGAGCGGATCGATAAGCCCGCAGTTGCCGGTGATAAGGCGCTTTTGATGTTCAAAAAAGGCGGCGAAAGAGTCTCGATACGATTTTATTATTTCCAAATCGCCAAACCCGGTTAACAATCCGGGGTGGCGTTCACGCAGCACAAGCCACGCGCCCCGCTGCAAGGACTGCTGCTGGGCGGTGCGAATGATCGGCCAGTGCACCTCGCTCGACACCCGGCCGAAAAGGTAATGAAGACCCTCGGTTGTCCGGACGTCGACCAGCGGCTCGCCGTAGCAAGCGCCGAGACAGCCGACGTTGCGCACGATGACGCGGTTGACAAAATCCGGCCGGGCCGCCAGCCGGGTGGCCCACGGGCCTGCGCCGGACGCCTGTCCGCAGGACGCCATGCCCACGCTGATGCGGGCCATGTTGGCCGGGCATAAATCAGCATGCCCCTGCTCGGCTATCTTCCGGAGGCCGGGCGGTATGTCGCCGAGCCCATAGCGGGCAGCTAACAGGGGAACGATTTCTTGCCCCGCCCGAGGGGGCAGCGGCAAGGCGGGCGGCGGCGGGGTATATTTCAGGGGGGCCAGTTGCAGTTTCGCGCGGACGGTGGAGAATAAGTTTTCAGCTGTGCTTTGCATCGTTTTCTCTTAAGGCCCGTATTTTTGCCGGCATCTGGTTTGATTTTACCTTGCCTTCGAGGGCGCCGTTGCAGACAAGCACCGGCGCTAAGCTGCAGGCGCCGACACACTGCACCTTGTCGACGGTGATGAACCCGTCGGCGGTGGTACCGTCGGCATCTAGTTCCAGTTCGCCGGCGAGACGGTCATATAGCAGGTCGGCCCCACGGGTATAGCAGGCTGTCCCGTAGCAAACCGACAGATGATTTCTGCCCAGCGGGCGGGTGCGTAAGCTGTTAAAGAAGCTGACAAGCCCGTGAAGTGAAGCTTCCGGCTGTCCGGTCTCAGCCGAAAGGTTTTGCAGATCTTCCTGGGAAATATACCCCTTTTTCTCTTGCAGTTGGTTGAGGACATTAATCAGTTGCCTTTCATTTTCCGGCAAAGCCTGCATAATCTTTGTTGCGCATAGTGGTCGGTCGTTCATCGGAAACCTCCTGAGACAGCGCCTTTTCCAAATGTTTCTGCTTTCATTATAACATGCTGCTGCCGCGATTATCTTGTAATAGCTTTATGGTAAAGCGTACAACGGGCAAAAAAAAGCACCCCTCAGAGGGGTGCTGGCTTTGATTCGCTATTCTGCGGTGAAGGGCAGCAGGGCCATGTTGCGGGCCCGTTTGATGGAGACGGTGAGCTGCCGCTGGTGCTTGGCGCAGTTGCCCGAGATGCGGCGGGGCAGGATCTTGCCGCGTTCGGTGGTGTAGCGGCGCAGCTTGGGTACCTCTTTATAGTCAATGGACTCGACTTTGTCCACGCAGAAACTACAGACTTTTTTCTTCGGCTTGCGGCCTTTTTCGCGTTTCACTGTAACCCTCCTTTAGAAAGGAATTTCTTCTTCCGGAAATACCTGACCGCCAAACGGGGTCGCTTCTTTGTCTTCGGCAGGCTGCTTGCGCTCGAGAAACTCGATGTTCTGGGCGACGACTTCCGCTACGCGGCGCTTCTGCCCGTCATTGGTCTCGTAGGAGCGGATTTGCAGACGGCCTTCGACAAGAACGCGCTGACCCTTGGTGAGGTTGTTGCCGCAGGTTTCGGCGAGCTTTTCCCACGCGACGATGGGGATAAAGTCGGCTTCCTTCTGGCCGCCGCCGGAAAACCGGTTGACGGCGATGGTGAAGGAGGCGACGGCTTTGCCGCTTTGGGTGTAGCGCACTTCCGGATCCTGGGCGAGCCGGCCGACCAGAATGACCTTGTTCATAGCTATCCTCCTGGCCTAATCTTCCTGTTTGACAACCATGTGGCGCAGGATTTCGTCGGTAATCTTCATCACGCGCTCAAGCTCGGCGACGGCGCCGGCCGGGGCGGTGAAGTAGACTATGAAGTAAATCCCTTCGTTGAAGTCTTTGAGTTCGAACGCCAGGCGACGTTTGCCCCAGCGGTCGACTTTGTCGATCGTGCCGCCGTTGTTTTTGATGAGGTTCTCGAATTTGGCGACAACCGCCTCGACAGCCTCTTCTTCCGCCGGCTTCACGATGTACATGACTTCATACTTTCTCATGAAACCACCTCCTCCTTTGGACTATTCGGCCCCCGCGAGGGAGCAGGGAAGGTTCAAATATAGAATTTGAAACCTGTCTCATTAGACCAGTATATTATAGCACTTATTTAGCCGGTAATGCAAGAATACATGCTCAACTATTTTCGCTTGCCGCCACGGCGTAAGCACAAATTTACTTGTTACTATGTGTCGGCTGGAGCGATGTTTTGTCGCAATGGCTTGGTATAAAGGAAAAATTCTTTGTTACTATGCGAGCGCAGGAGAGAAAGAAATGTAAAAACGAGGCCGTGTGGCCCCGCTTTTATTAGCAGAAAACACGAGGCCGTTTAGTGGACTGAACCCCGAAAAATGGACATTGAGCAAAAGAGCCTCCTGTTGTAGGATGACTACGACAGGAGGCTCTTTCATGGGAAAACATTTCGGTA
>JAVKTQ010000021.1 GCA_031460455.1 Sporomusaceae bacterium | reverse complement strand
AAAAACAAAAGCTTCGCGTTTCCGCGAAGCTTTTGTCGTGACTGGTGGAGGTAAGCGGGATCGAACCGCTGACCTCTTGAATGCCATTCAAGCGCTCTCCCAGCTGAGCTATACCCCCATATTCACTTTCGGCGGTTGTCCTGCCGACATAGAGTATAATATCATAACTGGCGAATTACTGTCAACAGGTTTTCTGGTGGCAGTTTTTGGGGAGACACCTTCCGGTATCCCCCCTCCTGTTCACTAAAGCAGCCGGCCTTCGGCCGCTTCCCAGTTGATGTTGCGAAAGAAGGCTTCGATGTAGTCGGCGCGTTTGGCGGCGTAGTCGAGCATGTAGGCGTGCTCGAAGACGTCCATGACAAGGATGGGGTTGCAGCCTGCCGGGTGCCCGGTGTCGTGCTCGTTGATCCAGAAGTTGATGAGCCGCCCGTTGTTGACGTCCTGGTAGAGGACGACCCAGCCGATGCCGCGCATGGCGCCGGTGGCTTTGAAGTCTTTGGCCCATGCGTCCGGGCCGCCGAAGTCCTCAGTCATCTGGGCGGCCAGGGCGCCTTCGCGGCCGAGGACGCCGTCGCCGCCGAGGTTTTCGAAGTAGAGTTCGTGCAGGCGCATGCCGTTGAATTCCCACCCGAGACGCCGTTTGAGTTCGGCGTATTCGGGGGTGGCGGTTTTGCCGGTCAGCGCGGCGTCGCGGAGGGTGCCGAGGAGTTTGTTGGTGTTGGCGACATAGCCCTGATAGAGGCCGAAGTGGGTTTTGAGCAGGGTTTCGCTGAGTCCGGGCATGCCGATGAGGTGGGAGTAGTCGGTGGCGTTATAGAGGATCTCCGTGCCGGTCAGGTTGGCCTGTTGTCCCAAGAGGAATCCCTCCTTCGCTGTTGTCGGGTTGCTCGGTAAGGTATGTCCAGCCTTCGCGCTGTTCGGCCAGGCCGGCTTTCATCAGGCGGCCGAGGGCCCGTTTGAAGGCGGCTTTGCTGATGGCGAATTTCTGTTTGACGATGTCGGGCGGGGTGGCGTCGCTGTAGGGCATGCTGCCGCCGCGGGACCGGAGCATGGCGAGGATGGCTTCGGCGTCGATGTCCATGGCCGCTTCTTTGACCGGCCTGGTGGAGATGTTGATGCGGCCGTCGTCGCGGATATAGGTGGCGCGGGCGGCGATCTCCTCGCCGAGGCGGGGCCGCGCGGCGGTTTCGCTGTGGTGGAGGAAGGCGATGTGCCGGTCGGCGGTGAAGAGGAAGGCGCCTTCGTCGGTGATGTTGTAGACCGAGCCTGTTATCCGGTCGCCGAGTTTGACGCCGGCGGCCGGCCGCGACGCCTTCCTGAGTTCGTCTTCGACTTCCATGGTGACGGCCAGACGGCCGGATTTGTCGCGGTAGAGTTTTATCCAGACCTTGTCGCCCCGGCGCACCCTGCCTTTCATACCGGCGAAGGGCATGAAGATGCCGCGCTCGGCGCCGATGTCGACGAACGCCCCGTCTTTGGTGGTGTTGATGACGGCGGCTCTGGCTACCTGGCCTTCCCTCATCTGCGGCAGGCGCATGCTGGCGGTGAGGCGGCCTTTGGGGTCGAGGTAGAGGTAGACGGGCAGCTGTTCGCCCACGGCCACTTCGCGGGTCTGCTGGGCGCGGTGGAGGAGGATGTCGTCGGCGGTTTTGCCGGTGCCTGCGTCGAGGAAAGCGCCTAGTTCGCCCGTTCTTGCCACGGTGAGCGTGCGGACGGCGCCTGGCTTGAGTTCGCTGTCGGTTGTCATGGTATCAATCTTGGTAGGCGTGTGACTTGGCATCGCCCCATAGACGCTCCAGGCTGTAATACCGGCGGTCTTCCTCGACGAAGACGTGGACAACGCAGTCGCTGTAGTCCATTAGTATCCAGCGGGCCTCCCGGTAGCCCTCCTTGCGCAGCAGGGGTATCCCCTCTTTCTCGAGCCGCTCTTCGATATTGTCGGCGATCGCCTGCGCCTGGGTGGTGGAATTGGCGCTGCAGATGACAAAGTGGTCGGCGACGAGCGAAACCCCGTCCATGTCGAGGATGACGATGTCGCGGGCCTTTTTGTCGCTGGCCGCTGCTGCAACCAATTCGGGCAAGTTTGCTTCGGTCATGCTGTCCCTCCTGATATCGGTGCCTGCCTTTAGTAATCTCATTCCTATCATATTCTATTCTTGCTGTTTATGCCCGTTTCCTGCCATCGTCCCGCTGTGCCGGCGGCGACGGCGGAAAAGAAGAAAGCCCCTGCGGCGGAGTTTTCCGCGCTGCAGGAGCTGGCATGCTATGTTGTCAGTTGCTGCGCGCCTGGCCGGGCAGGGCGCCGCTGACCTTGGCGCCGCCTGATGAAAACAGCGTCTTGACGAGCGCTTTGGTGCCTTCTTTGTCTGCGACCCAGTAGCTGAGGCCGTCGATGGTGGCGAAGTTGCCGGGCAGCAGCTCGGCTTTTAGCCCGCCGTCCTTGAAGCCTTTGAGGGTGTTGGCAAGCTTGAGCATGGTGAGCGGCGGCATGTCGCTGGCGACGTACTGCCTGAGGGTGGCGGTGAGGGCCGGGAGCTTGAGCAGCGTGCCGACCTGGAGCATCTCGTCGCTCATGGCCTTCAGGAAGCGCTGCTGGCGGTGCACCCGCCCGATGTCGCCGAGTTCGTCGTGGCGGAAACGGATATACTGGCCGGCTTTTTCGCCGTCCAGGTGCTGATAGCCTTTTTTGAGGTGGATGCTCAGGTCGGCGTAGGGGTCGTCGTAGTTCATGTCCTGCTCGACGTACAGGTCGACCCCGCCGAGAATATCTACGACGCTTACGAAGCCCTTCCAGTCCATGGTGACGTAGTAGCTAATGGGGACGCCGAGGAAGGCTTCGACCGTTTTGGTGGCGAGCTGGGCGCCGCCGTAGGCGTAGGCGTGGGTGATTTTGTCGTAGCCGGTGCGGCCGGGGATGGCCACCCGCGTGTCGCGGGGGATGGAGAGCAGGCTCACCGACCCGTCCGCCGGGTCTACACTGGCGACAATCATTGTATCCGAGCGTTTCGGCGCGCCGGGGGTTTCGCTGTCCCCTTCGTCGATGCCGAGGATGAGGATGTTGACCCGATTGCCGAGCGCGGCGTCGGCCGCCTTCGGGGTCTCGGGCGCGGGGCTGCCGCCGGGGGCGGCGGCGGTGTCGAACACTTTAAGGTAGGCGTAGAGGGCGGCGCCGGCGAAAGCCGTCACAAATACGGCGAATACGGCGAGGACAAGAAACACGCGCGTCCAGCGAATCTTGCGGCGCGCACGGGTCGCGTCCAGGCGGCTGCGCATATTAACCCTCTCCTCTCTGGAGCTTTCCTAACAGCCTCCAATTAATAGTCGTTATTTCGTCTTCATCTTAACAAGCAGGGCGTTGCGCCCTTCGACCGTCGCCGGGTGGATAAGCCACCGCTCGGCGAGCAGATGGTGCATGGTCTGGTCGTAGGCGGCCAGCAGGGCCGCCTGGAGGTTTTCCCCGGCCAGCGCCCGCAGGCGGTCGACTCCGGGAAATGACCTTGTCGGCTCGATATAATCGGCGAGAAAGATAATTTCGTCAAGAAGCGCCATCGCCGGCCCTCCGGTGGTGTGCCAACGGATGGCGGCGAGCACCTCCGGATCGTCCACCCCGTAATCGCGGCGGGCGATCACCGCGCCTACCGGCGCATGCAGAAGCATGGGCTCCCGCTGTTCGACATCATTCACCACTATACCAGACGCCCCGGCGACCTGCAATAGGAGGTTGCTGGGCATGCCGCGGGCGCAGTCGTGCAGGAGGCCCGCCAGCCTTGCCTTGCCGATGTCGGCGCCGTACCTGGCGGCTAGAGACGCCGCCGTCTCGCTGACGCCCCGGCAATGCGCCAGGCGCTTGGGCGACAGGGTTTTCGCCAGTTGTCCGAGAAGTTTTTCGGTCATTTTCTTCACCTTGTGCTAAAATTCGCTATAATGCGACCGATTCCTGCGTCCCCTGTTCAAAGCGGCGGACAGAGGAAAGGACCTGGCTGATAGCCAAGTCCCGGGATAAATAAAATGCCTCCCCGAGAGGAGGCACTTGTTTCAACTAGAAATTGCCTTGCCGCGGCTTGGCTTCGTTTACGACAACCTGGCGGCCGCCAAATTCGGCGCCGTTCATCGCGGCTATCATGTTGTCCACATCAGCGTCCTCGACCTCGACAAAACCAAAGCCCCTTGATCTGCCCGTTTCTTTGTCAGTGATGATGCGACTGGATATCACCGAACCGTGCGGACGGAACGCGTCCGCGAGATCGGCCTCCGTAGTGCCCCAGGGCAAGTTACCGACATAGAGAGTTTTCGCCATTAAAGGAATCACCCCTCTTTCCAATGAACTCGACAATCGCTTACACCTTCAGTATCTGCCGATTCGCAGCCTTTATGCCTGCCTTATAATGGGAACATAAAGGGCGCGGTGTTCTTTCGTTCTTCCGGCCGGCAGCGCCGGGCGCTTCGCGCCTTGCTTGAAATACTCTTAGAATAGGCGTGTGCTACCGTATCAACGGTTGGCATGAGGATTCTATTGGTCAATTGCACAAACCGCTCCCCACTCTAGGATTATCCCCCCTTATATTACTTATTTTTGCTATATCAGGGCATATTTCCTTTAATTCCAGTCATAAAATTCGACACATTTTGTTTTGTATGTTGTTTTTTTCATTCGCGGCAGCAGTCGTCAAGGCCCCCCCGGCGGCGCACATACGAAAATAGGCCGCGCTATGCGCGGCTCTTCGTTATTTCCCGGCAATTTTCACCAGTTCCATGTTCCGTCGCGATTCCAGCGGCTCTGAAGGGGCGGCAGGAGGCCGAGGCTCTGTAGTATCCGCCCCGACATGCTGCGGCCGGGCTGCTGAAAATAGCCCCTGTTCCTGGCTCCGGGGTCGGGGCGGTATTTCATTTTTTTCGCTTCGCCGACGGTGGTCAGCAGCAGCCCGGCGGTGTCCCGCCCGCTGTCCCGGAGGTAGGTGGGCGCGTAGTAAGCCGCCTGGCCGAGGTCGACGTAAACCCAGGCGGCGTCAGGGACCGGAACGGTGTTTTCGAAGAAGAAGCCGGCGGCAAACATGCACAGGACAACGACGAGCAGCCTGGCCAAGCCCCGCGGGCGCCGTTTTGGCTCCCGGCCGGCGAGGCGCCTGTCCGTTATTTCCTGCCGCCGGCTTTCCCGGTCGCTGTGGTCCGGCCCTTTGGGGAAAAGGGCGCTCCCCGTTTTCACTGGCGATCACTTTCCCTCGCGCTGTCCAAGCCGCTGCAACAGGTCGGGCACGTCGCGCTCGGCGACCGGCCTGCTGTAGTAGTAGCCCTGAACGAAGTCGCACTTGAATTTTATCAGTTTCTCGAGCTGGCGTCCGGTCTCGACCCCCTCGGCGACAACCTGCTGGCGGGCGCGGTGGGCGAGGTTGATGATCGAGCCGATTATCTCCCGCTGGCCGTCGGCGTCGTCGAGGTCGTCGACGAACGATTTGTCGATCTTTATTATATCTACCGGCAGTTGACGGAGGTATTTAAGCGAGGAGTACCCTGTGCCGAAGTCGTCGAGGTATATCCTCACGCCGAGGCGCCTTACTTCGGCGAGTTTGTCGATGTTGGCCTCGAAGTTGTCCATCAGCACGCTTTCGGTGATTTCGAAGGCTATGGCCCGCGGGTCCGCGCCTGTCTCGTCGACGACCTCGCGCACCCAGCGGACGAAATCGCCGCGGATAAGCTGGACCACCGACAGGTTGACGCTGACGACGGGCTGGCCGGCGCCCTGACGGCGCAGGGCGGCCGCGAAGGAGCAGGCGCTGCGGAGGACCCAATCGCCGATCGGCACGATCAGGCCGGTTTCTTCCGCTACTTTGATAAATTCGCCCGGCATCACCATCCGGTCGGGGCGCTGCCAGCGGATCAATGCCTCGAGGCCGCATACGCGCCCGGTGGCCGTCTCGACATAGGGCTGGTACCACAGGCGCAGTTCCCCGTTGGGGATGGCCTCGCGCAGATCGTGCTCGATCTGCGTTTTCTGCCGCACCAGTTCGTCCATACCGCGGTCGAAGAAGGCGTAGCGGCTCTTGCCGAGATCCTTGGCCTTGTACATGGCCATGTCGGCGTTTTTGAACAGTTCTTCGGCCGATGTCCCGTCGTCGGGGAAGATGGTCAACCCGATGCTGACGGTGACGTACACGCTTTTGCCGTTGACGCTGAGCGGGTTGGCGAAGACGGCCAGCAGCCTGTCGGCGTACTCGGCCGCCTGGCTGCGGCCGGCGCCTTCGAGAAGCACTATGAACTCGTCGCCGCCGACCCGCGCGACGAAATGGCGGTCGTCGTCGATGCTCCGCAGCCGCTGGCTGACGACGACGAGCAGTTTGTCGCCGTAGGAGTGGCCGAAGGTGTCGTTGATGCCTTTGAAGTTGTCGAGGTCGATGAAAAGGAGCGCTCCCCCCTGGTCACCCTTAATCCCCGCGACGAGAGCTTTGAGTTCGCGGTTGAGCGCCGCCCGGTTGGCGATGCCGGTGAGCGCGTCATGGTAGGCCATGTGGCGGACAAGGTCATCTTTGGCTTTGCGTTCCGAGATGTCGGTTATCGACCCCGCCATCCGTACGGGGCGACCCGCCTCGTCCATAAGCGCCTTGCCCCTGGTCACGATCCATTTTACGCCGCCGGGGGTGTGTATCCTGTGCTCGTAGGAGAAATGAGGGGTCTTGCCCTGCAGGTGTCTGCGCAGGGCGGCGAGAACTTTGCGGCGTTCCCCGGCCGGCACCGATTTGGCGAGGAACCCGTCCAGACCACTGACCCGTTGCCTTTCAACGCCGACGAGTTCTGTGCAGCGCTCCGACAGGTACACCTCATTTGTGACGAAATCCCAGTCCCACAGGCCGTCGTTGGCCCCGGCCAGGGATAGTTTGTACCGTTCCTCGCTCTCCGCCAGCGCCTGTTTGGCGGCCTCCAGCGACTCGTACTGAGCCTGGAGTTCCTCCTGCGACGCGAGGATCTCCTCGTAGAGGCTGCCGAGTTCCTCGTTGCTTGTCCGCAAATTTTCCTCCGCCGTCCTGCGCCGACGAATGCTGCTTATCAGGACGAGGATGTACGCGGCCATCGCGCCGATGACCGTTGCGGCGGCGGCGATCACCTGGCCGTGTTGTTCGTAGAGAGTCTGCGGCTTGTTGACAAATACCGCGCCGTCCGGCACCCGCTCGGGGGGCAGATTGTATTTCGCAAGCTGCCGGTAATCGACGACGGTGCTGCTGTCCTGCGGGTCCACCGGTTTTATGGCGGACGCCCGCTCGCCGGCCAGGATCCTGTTGGCGAGCGCCGCCGCCGCCTGCCCCTGCCGGCGGCCGCTCAACACGCTGCCGCCGACCGCGCCGTAGCCTGTTTCGAAGTCGTAGAGGATGTAGACCGGCGCGCGGCTGTTTTCGGCGAAGAATTTTACGTACCGTTCGACCTCCATGACGTAATCGGCGGCGTCGCGGGAATAGGTCGAAACCAGCACCGCGGAGTCGTCGGGCAGGCTGCCGAGCGTGACGGCGATCTGGTCGCGGGTGAGGTAGTTGAGGGAAACCACCGACAGGTTCTCTTTGATGCGCGGAGCCGCCATTTCCACCGGCACCCAGGTGACGGCGCCGCTTTCGGTGTTGTCGAACAGCAGGTAGATATACTTGAGGTTGGGGTTGAGGCTGGCCATCAGCTTCATGGTCCCCGCGACGTCGGGTACTTCGTAAACCCCGGTGACATCGGGCTCGTAGGCCATCATGGTTTCGGCCGCGGCGGGGTAGACGCCGGAAAAGACGAGCGGGGCGTCCGAGAACAGCTCCCGGCGGTGCTGAAGGGTGAAGATTACGGCCATATCGTCGGTGGCCATCACGATGTCGATCTTTTTGTGGGCGTATTTGGTCTTGAGCAGTTCGTACGTGAGCCGGAGGTTCTCCGGGGTGGGGTTGTTCTTCCAGTCGATATATTCGACGTAAAATATCGGGTCGGCGCCGGAATCGCGCAGCACGGAAATTATTCCGTCCGTCTGCTCGTCCGTCCACGGCAGGCCCTTGTTGTACGAGTTGAGGATCAGCACTGTCGGCGGGGAGGGGGCCTGTTCGGCCGCTGCGGGCTGCAGGACGGCGAGGCAGGCGAAGACGGCGACGAGTAGCAGCTTCAAGGCCACGGCACGACACCCCTTAGCGAAGTTGACGCCGGACGATAACGGCGACAATCAACACTTTACCGCTACCCTGGGATTTTCCTGCAAAAAACGACATAAATTACATAATTATTTAATTTTTCCCTATAAAGGAAAAAGAGGGGTTAGCCGCGATATAACCCCTCTTTCAGTATATAGTTTTCCACGCTCTCCGGGACGATGTACTTGATCGACCGGCCCTTCTTGACCCGGTCGCGGATGTCGGTGGAGGAAATCTCCAGTTCGGGGGTGGTCAGGCGGTGGATGCGCTCCGCGCCTTTGGGCCCGAGGTTGCGGATGACGTCGTCGATGGCGCTGACGCAGCCGGGGCGGGTGGTGGCGACAAAGTCGCACAGGTCGAGGATATCTTCGATGTTGTTCCAGGTGGGTAGGTCACAGACGGCGTCGGCGCCGGTGATGAAGTAGAATTTCGCCCGGCCGGCGTATTGTCCGTGAAGGAGTCTGATGGTGTCGATGGTGTAGGATGGCCCCGGACGTTCCATCTCGATGGCGGATACGAAGAAATGGGGATTGGAGTAGGTGGCCATCGCGGTCATGATGTAGCGGTGCAGGGCGGGCGTGACCTGGGAGTCCTGCTTGTGGGGCGGATTGGCGGCCGGGATGAACAGCACTTTGTCGAGGCGGTATTCGATCCGCACCGCGTCCGCGGTGACGAGATGGCCGATATGGATTGGGTCGAAGGTCCCGCCCATTATGCCGATTTTCTGCGTCGTGTCCATTGTTTCTCCTCTGCGCACACTCTTTCGCGCACCATAATTATAACAGAGGCCTGTCCCGCTGGAAAGGATAATATAAGCCGGGTTGCCGATAAAACCCCATCTGCTGCGTTGCTCCTCAAAGCGCTTGCTTGCGTACGTTCCGAAGTACGCGGCGCGGCGCGCTTTTCCGGTGCGCCTTGCATCTAGGGCTTTCTCGGCAACCCGGAACTGATGACAGTATAAAAACCGCCCCGGCTGAGGCGGTTTGTACATTTTGTTAAAATGTGCTGATCATGTCGAGCATTATTCTCACCATCGCCATGACGGCGGCGATGATAACGGCGGCCCGCACGTAGTCCATGAAGTCGCGCCGCGTTTTGTCGGTTTTCAGCCAGTTCCAGAGGGCGTAGATATAACCCATGCGCTCCGCTCCCGCATCCTTTTCTTGTTATTATACCATAAAACCTGCCTTTTTATTCGTACCGCAGGGCGTCGATAGGGTCGAGCAGGGCGGCTTTGCGGGCGGGGTAGAGACCGAAGAACAGGCCGATCAGGACCGAGAAGACGAAGGCGACGATGATCGACAGCGGCGAAACGACGGTGTTCCAGCCGGCGAAGTAGGAGATGGCGTAGGAACCGGCCATGCCGACGCCGATGCCGATGAGGCCTCCGGTGACGCCGATGACGACCGCTTCGATAAGAAACTGGAGGAGAATGTTGTTGAAGGTGGCGCCAAGCGCTTTGCGGATGCCGATCTCCCGCGTCCTTTCCGTCACCGACACCAGCATGATGTTCATTATGCCGATGCCGCCTACGACCAGTGAGATGGCGGCGATGTTGCCGAGCAGGAGGGTGATGGTGCTGGTGGTCTCCTGGGCGGTGGCCATGACGGCCGCCAGGTTGCGGACGGTGAAGTTGTCGGGCACGCCGGGCGCCAGCCGGTGACGGGTGCGGAGCAGGGTGGTGATGTCTTCCTGAACTTTGTCGATTACTTCGGGGCTGTCCGCCTGGACGCTGATATTCTGCAGCCAGGTGACGCCCAGCAGGCGCTCCTGGGCGGTGGTAAGGGGCACGATGACGGTGTCGTCCTGGTCCTGCCCCATGGAGGACTGGCCTTTCGCCTCCAGGACGCCGATGACCCGGAAGGGAGCCTTGTTGATGCGGATGGTCTGGCCAAGGGGCGAAAACTCGCCGAAAAGGTTGGTCGCCACCGTCTGGCCGATGACGGCCACCCGCGAGCGGGTGTCGATGTCTTTGCTGGAGAAGATCGTCCCGGCGGCGATGGCGAAGTTGCGCACCTCGAGATACTCGGGGGTGGTGCCGAGGACGTTGGTCGTCCAGTTCTGGTTGCCGTACACCAGCTGGTAGGAGCGCTGGACACTGGGCGCCACCGCGCTGACGCCGGCTATCTCCCGGTTGATGGCCTGCGCGTCGGCGTTGGTGAGGGTGGTGCTGGAGCCGGCCGCCAGACGGACGCCGGAAGGGGTGGTCGCCCCTGGCATGACGATGATGAGGTTGGAACCGAGGCCGGCGATGGAGGTTTCGACCTTCTGCCTGACGCCCATGCCGATCGAAACCATCGCGATGACGGCGCCGACGCCGATGATGATGCCGAGCATGGTGAGGAAGGCGCGCAGTTTATTGGCCTTCAGGCCTTCGAGGGCGATGAGGACGCTTTCCCAAAACACGACGCCGCCTCCTTAATTCCGCTCGTCGCGGATTATTTTCCCGTCGCGGACGTGGACCACCCGTTTGGCGCAGGCGGCGATGTCCGGCTCGTGGGTTATGAGCACGACCGTCCGGCCCTGGGCGTTGAGGTCGTTGAAGATCGCCATGATCTCGGTGCCGGATTTGGTGTCGAGGTTGCCGGTGGGCTCGTCGGCCATGATGATGGCCGGGTCGTTGACAAGCGAGCGGGCGATGGCCACCCGCTGGCGCTGGCCGCCGGACAGCTCGTTGGGCCTGTGGTGCTGGCGGTCGCCCAGGCCGACGAGGCCCATAGCCCAGGCGGCCTTCTCAAGCCTGGCGTTTTTCTCCACCCCGGCGTAGACCATCGGCAGGGCGACGTTCTGGAGGGCCGACATGCGCGGCAGGAGGTTGAAGCTCTGGAATACGAAGCCGATCTTGCGGTTGCGGATTACGGCCAGGGCGTCGTCGCTCAGCGTGGCCACTTCTTCGCCGTCGAGGAGGTACGAGCCGCCGGTCGGCCGGTCAAGGCAGCCGAGGATATTCATCAGAGTGGACTTGCCGGAACCGGACGGCCCCATGATAGCGGTGAACTCGCCGGCGGCCACGTCGAGGCTGACGCCGGCCAGGGCGTGGACGGTGGTGTCGCCCATCTGATATATTTTGGTGATATCGCGCAGGGCGATGGTCATGATGCTCTCCCCCTTAACGGATGCCGCGCAGCGGGTTGCCGCCTCCCGGCGGGCCGCTCTGCGTCGTCTGGGGCTTGGTGGCCGACAGCAGTATCTGGTCGCCTTCCTTGAGGCCGCTGGCTACCTCCACCCTGTCGTCGCTGGCCAGGCCGAGCGTGATGTTCACGTTCTGCGTTTTGCCATCTTTCATGACCTGGACGTACTGCTGCCCTTTGGTTTGTTTGACCGCCGACAGCGGCACGATGAGGACGTTCTTGCTCTCGCCCACGTGGACGGAAACCCTGGCGGTCATCGTCGGCTTCAGCAGCCCTTCGGGGTTGTCGATGTCGACGGTAACCGGGTAATAGACGACGTTCTGGGTGATGGTCGCTTTGTTGGAAACGTTGGACACGACGCCGGTGAAAGTTTTGCCGGGGTAGGAGTCGACGGTGAAGCTGACCTTCTGGCCGTTCTTCACCCGGCCGACGTCCGACTCGTCGACCTGGACGGAGATCTGCATTTTGGACATGTCAGCGATGGTCATCAGCACCATCGGGCTGGATATGCCGGGCGCCACCGTCTGGCCGGCGGGTATGGGTTTGCCGATGACGATGCCGGCGATCGGCGCTTTGATGACGGTGTCCTCGAGCTGGGAGACGGCGTCGTCATGGGTGGCCTGCGCCACCTGATATTCCATGCGGGCCGCGTCAAGCTGCTGGGTGGACAGGGCGCCGATGGCCGCCAGGCGGCTGACGCGTTCGAAGTTGGCGGCGGCGTTGGCCAGCTTGGCTTCAGACTGGGATACGGTGGTCCGGTAGCGGGTGTCGTCGAGCAGGATGAGAACCTGATCGGCCTTGACGGTGTCGTTTTCGTTGACTTTGACCTCGACGATGCGGCCGGTTATTTTCGAGCTTACGTCGACGCTGTTGACCGGCGATATCGTGCCTGTGGCCGATACCAGCGACTGGATGTCGCCGCGTTCGACGGCCACAACGGTGCCGGTGAACGCCGGTTTGCTGCTCTTGGCGTAGTAGTCGCTGCCGAATTTGGCCGCCACCGCCAGGACGATCAGGGCGATGATCCACCACTTGTATTGCCGGATTTTCTGCCATATGGCCTGCATTGCAAGCACCCCCTGCGTCTTTCTACTTTCAGTGTACACACGACTGACTGACTAGTCAATCGGGTAACGAAGCGCCTTCTGCCCTGCCAATGCCGTCCAGGGCTTGTAATATAAGGTATTGCGGGTATTTGTGAAAAATGTGTGAAATATGGAAACGGCGGGAAATGCCGCGGAATCGGCGACAGCTGGCGGTTTCGCGCCTGCCTGCTTCATTTAATGATACATGTTCTTTGTGGTAAATATGTGACAACAGGAAAAAACACCCCCGGTATTCTTTCCGGGGGTGTTAGACGGTTATCTTATCTGCCCTGTGCCGTTGACGAGGTACTTGATGCTCGTCAGTTCGCGCAGACCCATGGGGCCGCGGGCGTGGAGCTTCTGGGTGCTGATGCCGATCTCCGCCCCGAAGCCGAACTCGAACCCGTCGGTGAAGCGGGTGGAGGCGTTGACATACACGGCGGCGGCGTCGACTTCGGCCTGGAAGCGGCGGGCGCTCTCAAGGTCGCTGGTGACGATGGCCTCCGAGTGGCGGGTGCCGTAGGCGGCGATGTGGTCGAGCGCCTCGGCGAGGCTGTTCACCACCCGTACGGAGACGATGAGGTCGTGGTACTCGGTGGCCCAGTCGGCCTCGACGGCTTTTTTGACGTCAGGGTGGTAGCAGACGGTTGCGGAGCAGCCGCGCACCTCCACCCCGGCCGCGCGATAGGCGGCCAGCATCGGCGGCAGGAAGTCCTCGGCGACCGCCCGGTGGACGAGGAGCGTCTCCATGGCGTTGCAGACGCCGGGACGGGATACTTTGGCGTTGAAGGCGATATCCCTGGCCATCGTCAGGTCGGCGCTGGCGTCGACGAAGACGTGGCAGACGCCGATGCCGGTTTCGATGACAGGCACGGTGCTGTTTTCCACGACCGTCTGGATGAGGCCGGCCCCGCCGCGGGGGATGATGACGTCGATGTATTCGTTGAGCTTGAGCATGGCGTTGACCGCCGCGCGGTCGGTGGTGGCGATGAGCTGGATGGTCCCGGCCGGCGCTCCGGCGGCTTCGGCCGCAGCGGACAGGATGCCGGCCACCGCCAGGTTGGAGTTGATGGCTTCCGAGCCGCCGCGCAGGATGACGGCGTTGCCGGCTTTCAGGCAGAGGCCGGCGGCGTCGGCGGTAACGTTGGGACGGGCTTCGTAGATGATGCCGATGACGCCGAGCGGCACCCGCACTTTGGCGATGGCAAGGCCGTTGGGCCGCTGCCAGCCTTCGATCGTCTCCCCGACGGGGTCGGGCAGGGCGGCGAGCTGCCTAAGGCCGGCGGCCATGTCGGCGATCCTCGCCGTGGTGAGCGCTAAACGGTCGAGCAACGCGGCGGACATGCCTTTGGCCCGCCCGGCGGCCATATCCTCGGCATTGGCGGCCAGGATGGCCGCTGCGCCCGCCTCTAGGCCGTCGGCCATGGCGAGCAGCGCTTTATTTTTGACCGTCGCCGGCGTTATGGCCAGCTTGGCGGCCGCTTTTTTGGCGATTGCGCCCTTCTCTGTAAGTTCGGCCAGATAATCCATGTAAAATCCCTCCTCAGACAAGCAAAACCATGTTGTCGCGGTGGATGACCTCGTCGTAGGGCTTGCCGCCCAGCAGCTCGGCGATCGCGTTTGTATGGACGCCCATTATCCGGCGGGTGTCGGCCGCGTTGTAGTTGGCGATGCCGCGGGCGATTTCGCGCCCTCCGGCGGTGAGGATGCGGATGGTGTTGCCATGTTCGAAGCCGCCGTCGACCGCCGTGATGCCGGCGGCCAGCAGGCTCGCGCCCCGCAGGATAGCCTGCTCGCAGCCCGCATCGACCGTGACCGCGCCGCGGATGCGGGCCCCGAACGCCAACCAACGCTTGCGGACCTGCAGGCGGTTGACCTTCGGCAGGAAGATGGTGCCGACAGGCGCGCCGCTCAGTATCTCCCGCACCACCCCGCCGCGCGCCCCGGAGGCGATGACCATTACGACCCCGGTGTTGACGGCGATCTTGGCGGCCTGGATCTTGGTGTACATGCCGCCGGTGCCCTTGTCGGTGCCGGGGCCGCCGGCCAGGGCTTCGAGCGCCGGCGTGATGTCGGCGACCTCGGGGATGAGCGTCGCTGCCGGGTCGGTCTGGGGGTTGGCGGTGTAGAGGCCCTCGATGTCGGACAGGATGATGAGCAGGTCGGCCTCGACGATGCTGGCGACCATCGCGGAGAGGGTGTCGTTGTCGCCGATCTTCAACTCGTCGATGGCGACGGCGTCGTTCTCGTTGATAACCGGCACGACCCCCATCGACAGCAGCGTCATAAGGGTGTTGCGGGAGTTGGCGTAGCGGCTGCGGTTGACCGAGTCCTCCCTCGTCAGCAGGACCTGGGCGACAACCTGGCCGTATTCGCCGAACAGTTTTTCGTAGGTATGCATGAGGATGCCCTGGCCCACGGCCGCGGCAGCCTGTTTCTCGGGGATGGTTTTAGGTTTTTCTTTTAGTCCCAGCCGGTCCATGCCCGCCACCACTGCGCCGGACGTGACCAGCAGTATTTGTCTGCCCTGGTTTGCCAGATCGGACAGTTCCCGCACCAGCTTTTCGATTCCCTGCAGATTGAGCTTGCCGGTGCTGTGGGTCAACGTACTTGTTCCCACTTTGACGACGATCCGCTTGGCCTCTCCCAGGCTCTGCCTGGTAAGCATAGTTCTCTCTCCCGTCTTTTTTCAGCCCCGGTACCGGCTTGCCCGCGCCCCGCGGCTTCGGTCCGAAGGCTTTTTCCGCGGCCGGTTTGCCTGTGGCGCGCGGTTTTGCTCCGAAGGCCCGTTCCCCGGCAGGCGTTGCCGCACCGCGCGGTTTTGGGCCGATGGCTTTTTCAGCGGCCGGTTTGGCCGTGCCCCGCGGCTTAGGCGCGAAAGCTCGTTCCCCGGCAGGCGTTGCCGCACCGCGCGGTTTTGGGCCGAAGGCTCTTGCGGCGGCCGGTTTGACCGCGCCCCGCGGCGTTGGTTTCGCCGGCCGCTCTGCCGGCGGCGGGGCGGCCTTGGCGGCCGGCGCGGCTGCACCGGCTACGGGAAACTCGATCTTCGGTTTTTCGGCGTTGCGCTTGAACAGCAGGCCGTTGCGGCCGATGACCTGCACGAGTTCGGCCTCCACGCCTTCGGCGAGTTGGACGATGGCGGCCTCCGGCTCCGCGGGGCTGTTTTTGAGCACCCGCACTTTGATAAGCTCCCGCCCGGCGATGACGCCGGCTGCGCCTGCTACCACCGACGGAGCGACGCCGGCCTTGCCGATCTGCACGACGGGCTCCAGCTTTGCGCCGAGCGCCTTGAGGTAGCGTTTTTCTTTGTTGGTCAGCATGAGCTCACCGCGCCTTCCCCTCCCCAGGCGCTGAAAAACTTCGTCGTTTTTCAGCGTCTGGGGTCTCTCTTATTATTCTTTGAATTCGAACTCCGCACCTCTGATGCGGACGGTGTCGCCTTCCTTGATGCCCCGCTCCTTGAGCTCGGTTTCGATGCCGATCCGCCGCCAGGCAAGCTGGAACCGGCGGAGGGCTTCGTCGTTGGCGAAGTTGGTCATGGCGACGATTTTCTCGATCTCTTTGCCCTCGACGACATAGGCGCCGTCGTCGTCGCGCCTGACGGTGAAAGGCTCTTCCGCTTTGGCGGTGTAGACGACGGTGTCGACAGTCGGGGCAGGCTCGTCCTTGTATTCGGCCAGCAGGGCAAAGGCTCTGTCCAGCAGCGCAGGCAGGCCGTCGCCGGTGGCGGCGGAGACGGGGAATATCTCCCGCCCTTCCTTGGCCATGTGCCCGGCTACCCGCGGGTAGTTCTCCCGCGCTTCCGGCAGGTCCATCTTGTTGGCGGCCACGATCTGCGGCCGCGATGCGAGGCGTTCGCTGTACAGCTTGAGCTCGTCGTTGATCTTGTTATAATCGTCGATCGGGTCGCGGCCTTCCTGGCCGGACACGTCGAGGACATGGATTATGATCCGCGTCCTTTCGACGTGGCGAAGGAAGTCGTGGCCGAGGCCCTTGCCCTCGTGGGCGCCCTCGATCAGGCCGGGGATGTCGGCCAGCACGAAGCTCTGGCCCTCCCGCACGCTGACCACGCCGAGCACCGGCGTGAGGGTGGTGAAATGGTAGGCGGCAATCTCGGGTTTGGCGGCGGAAACTCTTGCCAGGAGGCTGGACTTGCCGACGCTGGGGTAGCCAACCAGGCCGACGTCGGCCAGCACTTTGAGCTCAAGAAGCAGGCCGCGCTCGTCGCCCGGCTCGCCATGCTCGGCGAATGTGGGGGCGCGGTGGACGCTGGACACGAAGCGGGCGTTGCCCCGCCCGCCGCGTCCGCCCTTGGCGGCCACCAGTTCCTGGCCCTCTGCGGTCAGGTCGCCGAGAACCTCGCCGCTGGCTTCGTCGCGCACCACCGTTCCCGGCGGCACCTTGATATAGAGGTTGTCGGCCTGACGGCCGAACATGTTGCTGGTCTGGCCCTTGTCGCCCGAATCAGCCTTGAATTTGCGCTTGTAGCGGAAATCGATGAGGGTGTTGAGGCTGGAGTCGACGACAAGCACGACATCGCCGCCGCGGCCGCCGTCGCCGCCGCTGGGGCCGCCCTTGGGAACGAACTTCTCGCGGCGGAAGCTGGACATGCCGTCGCCGCCGTCGCCGGCTTTGACATGGATTTTTGCCCGGTCTATGAACATCGAATCACCTTTATTTCTTAAAACGTCGCATTGTATGTAATATATGCCAGCGGGCGCAATTTTATAAGCCTGCGGTGCGTCGGCAGTCAGGCTGCCTGGTGTGCTGGCGGAGCGGCCCGGCTACGAGCTCGGGGTCTTTGGCCAGGTCGTCGAGGTAGGCGAGGGCCCTTTCGGTCCGGCCGAGCTGGAGCAGTGCGTGGACTACCTGGATGTGGTTGATGAAATCGTGGCGCTGCGCCCTGAGCGCTTTTACCAGTTCCTCGCAAACGTCGTCAGCCATGGGCTCCACCTCCCGGCGAAACAGTATGTTACCCTTCGCGCCGTCAAGGCAAAAATCCTGCAAAATTACAGTGCCCGCGGCTTTACCGCGGGCACTCAGGTTACTACATTACTGCTTCTTCTACCGGGTAAACGCTGATCTGCCGGTTATCGCGGCCTTTGCGCTCGAAGGCCACCTTGCCGGAGACTGTCGCGAACAGGGTGTCGTCCCTGCCGATGCCGACGTTCTTGCCGGGGTGGAAGTGGGTGCCGCGCTGGCGGACGAGGATGCTGCCGGCGGTCACTACCTGGCCGTCGTGGCGTTTCACGCCAAGGCGTTTGGACTCGCTGTCGCGGCCGTTGCGCGAGCTGCCGACGCCTTTTTTATGGGCAAACAGTTGAAGATCGAATTTGAACATTGCCTTCACCTCCTGTGTTCGGTTATGCGAACACTCTGCGGACTTTGTTTCGCGATCTCGGCCAGGCCGAGGAGCATTGTTTCCAGGATGGCGTCCGTCGACGCGTCGGCGGCGCCTTTGAGTTTAAGTATCAGTTTGCCGGAACCGATGTCCAGGTCGATATCCCGTCTGAGGTGCCTTTCCAGCCCCAGCACCGCTGTCTGGGTGAGGGCCGCCACGCCTGCGCAGACGATATCCTGTCCGTGCGGGGCGGTGCCGGCGTGCCCGTTGACCGCAAAAGCGGCGATGGCGCCGGCGGCGTCGCGGTAGATGTCGATCCTGACCATGTTAGGCTTTGATTTTTTCGATGACAACCTTGGTGAACGGTTGGCGATGGCCCTGACGGCGGCGATAGTTGGACTTGGCTTTGTACTTGAAGACGAGAATCTTCTTGCCTTTGCCGTGCTCGACTACCTTGCCGGTGACTTTGGCGCCGGAAACTACCGGCGTGCCTACGACCAGTTCGCCTTTTTTGACGACGGCCAGAACGCGGTCGAAGGTCACGGAGTCGCCTTCGCCAATTTCCAGCTTCTCGACGAGCACCTCGTCGCCTTCGCTGACGCGATACTGTTTACCGCCGGTCTCAATGATTGCGTATACCACATTTACACCTCCCAGCATTAGTTGGACTCGCCATCGAAGGCACTCTACGGCTTTTGATAACCAGCCTAAGAGATTTCTAGAGCCTTTTCCGAGCGGTTTCGGGAACCATTGGCGGGCTTAGCCGCCTACGGAATAAAATTTTATCATAGTACGGAAAGATTGTCAATTAATCCTTGTTAATGACCGAGTATGCCTCCATGTCCATGTCGGCAACCGCTTCGACGGTGATCCTGCGGGCCGTTTCCTGGGACAGGCGCTCGACTTCCCCCGGCCGCTGCAGCTCTTCGGCGACGCGGGGATGCACCTGGACGACGACGCGGCCGTGGGCGGCCGGCTGGGCTTTGCCTATCTGGCGGAGCTGGCGCCTTACGGCGGCGGCCACCGTATCCGGCGAGCGGACGAAGCCGCGGCCCTCGCAGCACGGACACTGGCTGTTAAGGACGGTGGTTATGTCCTGGCGGACCTTTTTGCGGGTCATCTCGACCAGGCCGAGGCCGGTGAGACCGACGACGTTGGTGCGGGTGCGGTCCTTGCGGAGGTTTTCGTTGAGGGCGGTGAGCACGGCCTGCTTGTGCTGTTCGCGGTCCATATCGATGAAGTCGCAGACGATGATGCCGCCGATGTCGCGGAGACGCAGCTGGCGGGCGATTTCGGCGGCGGCCTCCATGTTGACCGCGAAGACGGTGTCGGCCAGCCTGGTTTTGCCGACGAACTTGCCGGTGTTGACGTCGATGACGGTCAGGGCCTCGGTGCGGTCGATGACGATGTAGCCGCCGCATTTGAGGTCGACCCGCCGCATGCTGAGCTTCTCCACCTCCCCCTCCAGGCGGTAGCGGGCGAATATGTCCTCGTCGCCCTCGTAAAGCTCCAGGCGGGGCAGCAGTTCGGGGGAGACGGCCCGCAGCAGCTCGGCCACGCGGGTGTGGGCCTCGCGGTTGTCGAGGACGAATTTTTCGACATCGTCGCTGAAGTAATCGCGGACGATGCGGATGAGGAGGTCGACGTCGCGGTAGAGGAGGGCCGGCGCTTTGACCATCTTGCTGCGCGCCGCCAGGGATTTCCACAGGTTGACGAGATATTCGCAGTCCTTGCGCAGGTCGTCCTCGCTGCGGCCTTCGGCGACGGTGCGCACCACCAGGCCCATGCCTTTCGGCCGTACCTTGGCGGCCAGGTCTTTGAGGCGCTTGCGCTCGTCGGCCGTGCCGATGCGCCGCGATACGCCGACAAAGTCGACGGTGGGCATGAGCACAACGTAGCGTCCCGGCAGGGTGAGGTGGGTGGTGAGGCGCGGCCCTTTGCTGCCGATTGCCTCCTTGGCCACCTGGACGACGAGCTCCCGGCCGGTGGTGTAGGTCTCGCCCTTGCGGCGGGTCTTGCCGCCGAGGTCGCCGACGTACAGGAAGGCGTTGCGTTCGCGGCCGATGTCGACGAACACCGCCTGCATGCCGGGCAGGACGTTCTGGATTTTTCCCTTGTAGATGCTGCCGACGATGTGGCCGCTCTGGGTCCTCTCGATCGCGACCTCGGCCAGTTCGCCGTCCTCGATAAGGGCCATCCTGGTCTCCTCGGGCACGGCGTTGACGATAATTGTCTTGGCCATTTTCCCTTTCTCCCTTGGCTTCCCGCTAAATATCCAGTGGTGAAATGCGGCTGTTCCCGTCGGCGACGAAAAGGCCGGTGCGGGTGACGAGCGCGGTGTCCGGATCGGCGGGCAGGCCAAATTTTTCTACAAGCACCTTTATCACTTCGGTCGGCTTTATGCTGCCGGTCGGGGTAATTCTGACCTCGACGGCGAGCTCCAGGCCGTCCGCGACGGGAGTCGCCGCGACTTCACGGACATAGGTCTTGACGTCGATCTCCTTTTTGCCCTTGGGATTCTCCTTGATATAAGTCACGACAGCCGCGGCGTTGAAGCGTCCAATAGCCTCTATGGCGTCGCCGGCCGTCCCGGCGGGCAGCGGCAGTCTGATGCGGTAGGCGGCGAGGTTGACGACCGCCATGAGGGCGGGGTATCCGGTGGCGGGTATCTGCCTGAAACGCCCCACGGCGATGCCGGGAGGCAGCTGGCTCGCCAGGGCTTCGCCCATGGCGGCCGGATCCACGTCGCCCGTCAGCTCGATATCCATGTATTCCGCTTCGCTGGCCACGCCGACCGACAGGGCCGAGGCGAAGGCGATCTTCATATGGGGGTTGAAACCTTCCGAATAGGCGGCCGGCAGTTTGGTCCGCCTGACGGCCCGCTCGATGGAGCGCATGTAGTCGAGGTGGGATACATAGCGGACCGCTTCGCCTTTGGTGATCGCCAGCCGGTATTTGACGCTCATGACGATGCCCCCCAGTCGATGATGTCGACGCCCAGCCCCTGGCAGACGCCGCACACACTGCAGTCGCCCCGCCGGCAGTCGGCGGTCGGGGCTGCATCTAGGGCCTGGCGGTATTCGCGCTCAAGGAAGGCTTTGTCCACGCCGGCGCTGAGGTGGTCCCAGGGCAGAACTTCGTCGGCGGTCCGTTCGCGCCCGGCGTAGAAATGCGGGTCGACGCCCGCCTCGCGGAAGGCCTCCTGCCACAGAGCGAATTTGAAGTACTCGGACCAGCCGTCGAATTTCGCCCCCTGCCGCCAGGCGGCGAGCAGCACCTCGCCCAGGCGGCGGTCGCCGCGGGCGAAGACGGCTTCGAGGAAGCTGACGTGGGCGTCGTGCCAGCTGAAGGAGACGCTGCGGTCTTTGAAAAGCGTTTTCAGCAGTTGCTGCTTGCGTTCCAGCTCGGCCATGTCGTTTTGGCCGTACCACTGAAACGGGGTATGGGGCTTGGGCACGAAGGAGGAAACGCTGACCGATACCTTGGCGCCCCGTTTTCCCTTCACCTCGCGGTAGATATCGGTCACGCGGCGGGCGAGGGCGGCGATGCCTTTGATGTCGTCGTCGGTTTCGGTGGGCAGGCCGATCATGAAATAGAGTTTGACCCCCGACCAGCCGGCCCTGAAGGCCGCGCCGACCGCTTCTTCGAGGTCTTTTTCGGTGACGCCTTTGTTGATGACGTCGCGCAGGCGCTGAGTGCCGGCCTCGGGGGCGAAGGTGAGGCCGCTCTTGCGGACCTTCTGCACCTCCTGGGCGAGCTCGATGGAGAAGCTGTCGATCCTGAGCGAGGGCAGCGACACGCTCACGCCCTGGTCCTTGAACTGGTCGATAAGGCGGCCGACGATGTCTTTGAGGCAGGAGTAGTCGGCCGAGCTGAGCGAGGTAAGGGATATTTCGCTGTAGCCGGTGTTGTCGACAAGCTCCTGCGCCAGCCGGAGGAGCGTTTCGGGTTTGCGCTCGCGCACCGGGCGGTAGAGGACGCCGGCCTGGCAGAAGCGGCAGCCGCGCGTGCAGCCGCGGAAAAGCTCGAGCATGATGCGGTCGTGGATAATTTCGAGGAAAGGCAGCACCGGTTTGGTCGGATAGGCGACCTGCTCTAGATCGGCGACAACGCGTTTGGTGACGACCGGGGGAGCGGCGGGGTGGTTGGCGGTTACGGCGGCCAGGGTGCCGTCGGCGTTATAGGCGGCGTCGTAGAAAGCCGGGACGTAGACGCCGGGGATGGCGGCCGCCCTGGCGAGGAAACCGCGCCGGCCGCCGGGCTTGCCGGCCTTCTTCCAGTCCGCGACGGCCGCGGCCACGTCGTCGACCGCCTCTTCCGACTCGCCGAGCACGAAGAAGTCGATGAAGTCGGCCAGCGGTTCGGCGTTGAAGGCGCACGGCCCGCCGGCGATGATAAGCGGGTGGCCCTCGCCGCGGTCGGCGCTCTTCAGCGGGATGCCGGCCAGGTCGAGCATGTTGAGGATATTGGTGTAGCTGAGCTCGTACTGGAGGGTGAAACCGACGACGTCGAACTCGCCCACCGGCCGGAAGCTCTCTAAGGTGTGGAGCGGGATGCCGGCTGCGCGCATCTCGGCCTCCATGTCCGGCCACGGGGCGTACACCCTTTCCGCCGCGGCGTCGGGGCGGCGGTTGATGATATGGTAGAGGATCTTCAGGCCCAGGTGGGACATGCCCACCTCGTAGACGTCGGGGAAGGCCAGGGCAAAGGCGGCGTCGACCCCGGCGGGGTCCTTGACGACGCTGTTATGCTCATGGCCGGTGTAGCGGGCCGGCTTGGCGACCCGGCTCAAAACGGCGGGGGGAATTGTTATCATCGTATCCTCCGCGGGCAGGTTGTCCAAAAGCAGCCTGCCGTGTGTCGTTGTCCAGTTACAGCTATTATTCCCATATCGCGCTTTTCCCATAGGGGAACGCTCACCGTGCGGGCAATCTTGCCGGCAAGCGCTGGAATACTTAGGGAAAGGCGTCTTTTGTTGTTCTCCCGCCGCAGGGGAAAATCCTGCATCGGCTCATAAAAAATCCCCGATACGGGACGAGAAGCCGCGGCCGGGCCATCCCTCCCAGACCTCGGTTTCGGTCAGGGCGCCCCGGAGGCGGCAATCGCCGTCCACCACCAGGACGACGTGGTACTGCTCGGGGCCGAACAGCCGCACGACCTCGCTTACCTTGACGGTGGCCAGGGCGGTGAGGTGGACGGTCGGCATGACGCCGCGGGCGGTCAGTTCGGCTTTCTTGCGGGCCAGGATGCGCATGGCCCGGAAACCGGCGGCCGCCGTTTCGGCGCGGGCGGCAAAGAACAGCCACACGGCGGCGACAAGGAAGGTCAGGTTTACGGTGGCCGTCTGCCACAGCCCCACCCCTGTGGCGACCGACAGGATTACGGCCAGGAGCTTGCCGAGGCCGGCCACCGCCGTCGTGGCTTCGCCCCAGTCCCAGCGCAGCGCGAGCAGGGCGCGCAGGATGCGGCCGCCGTCAAGAGGCAGGGCAGGCAGGAGGTTGAAGTACGCCAGCATGAGGTTGGCCTGGCAATAGAAATCTAGCCACAGGGCATGGGCCGGGAAAGCGGGTCGCGACAAATAGACGGCGGCCGCCAGGACCAGGCTGGCAAGTGGTCCGGCAGCCGCCATTATGATTTCGCTCGCCGCCCCCGCCGTATCCGCCTGTTCGATGCGGGCAACGCCCCCGAAGGGCAGGAGCTCGATTTCCCGCACCCGGTAGCCGAGCGCGGCGGCGGCAGCGGCGTGCGCCGCTTCGTGCCACAGCACCGCGGCAAATACGGCCAGGGCTTTCCCGGCCAGTCCGGCAAAAGCGAACAGGGCGATGAGGGCCAGAAACCAGTTGTTGAATATCAGCTGAACGCCTGCAACCTTACCGGCCCGCAAGCTTTCACTTCCCTTCCCGTCTGTCGGCCCCGCCCGTTATCCTCGGCAGCGGATCGACCGCCACGCCCTTCTCCCGCACCTCGAAGTACAGGAGCGGCGCCGCCGTCATCCCGGTCTTGCCCACTCTGGCCACCAGTTGGCCCTGGCTGACCGTCTCCCCTTCCCTGACGAGAACTTCGCCCAGGTGTCCGTAAACGGTCTCGATATCCCGGCCGTGTTCGACGACCAGCACCTTGCCGTAACGGGCGCTGTCGGCGACCGCCTTGACCCGCCCGGCGGCGGCGGCCCTGACCGGCGACCCCAGCGCGGCTTCCAGGCCGACCCCCTCCTGCATCACTTCCTGCTTAAGCACGGGGTGGATCTGCCAGCCGAACGGGGCGACAACCTTGCCGTCGACCGGTTTGGTCATGTACAGGTAAGGGTCGGCCGGCTTGGTTACGTTTCCACCCAGGCGCTTGAAGACCGATATATCCATGTTGACCGGCGCGTAGCCCGCTATTTTGTCCGCCAGATAGGTGAAATCGGTCTCGGTTGTCAGTGTGTATTTCACCGCGTCGGTGACCGTGCGGCCCACCGCCGTATCCGATACCTGGGCGGCGTAGACGACGGCGAACAGCAGGAGCGCGGCCACGGTGCGCCGCAGCCAGCCGTAGCTGCCCCCGTCCTCCCGCTGCTGCCAGGGATCCCTGGGCTCCCGGCGATGGTTTCCCCAGTTGGCGTTCCAGTGTTTGGCCATGATTCTTCAGCCGCCCCCCACCAAGACGTCGCGTTCTCTACTTGCATGTATATGACGGAAGGCAGAAAAACATAACAAAAAAGTGCACAAGCTTAAAGGCCGTTGATAACCGCCCATCTGCGGCGTTGCTCCTCAAAGCGCTTGCTTGCGTACGTCCCGAAGTACGCGGCGCGGCGCGCTTTTCCGGTGCGCCTTGCATCTGGACGCTTCTGAACGGCCTTAGCCTGTACTTAGAAAGTACGGGAGCAGAGATGCAAAAAAAAACGAGGTGCATCTTTGCACCCCGGTTCGTCTTTCAATATCTCGGCAGCTTGCCCTGTTCCTCGCAGTAGGCGGCGGGGCCGATCTCCCGCATACGGTCGTTGATCGTCTGCCAGCGGTCGCGGAGCTTGCCGTCGAACTGCTTGTCGCAGGGGTACTGGCCGCACTGGAAGCAGAAATCCACCCCTTTGTCCTTGTGGCAGGTCTTGGCGGTGCAGTCCAGCGGGCAGGTTACGTTGTCGCCCCGGCAACCGCTGCAGGCTGCGGCTGCGAACGAATCGAGCACGGCGGCGAACTGGTCGTAGCCGGCGAATTCGGGCCGGCCGGCGGCCTTCATGGCGGCAAGCCGCCGATAGTTGCCGAGCAGCTCTTTCAGCCGCGCGCTCAGAGCCTGGATCTCGCCGCGCCGGAAATCGGCGCAGCGGTTGCAGTCCAGGCCGCATGGGGCGAGGCGGGCTACTGCGTCCCGGTATTCCACGCGATCACTCCCTAAAAGAGTATCTTCTGCCTGCGCATGTATATGTTGAGCAGGATGCCGATGCTGACGAGGTTGGTGGTGAGCGAGCTGACTCCGTAGCTCATGAGGGGCAGCGGGATGCCCGTGACCGGCATGATGCCTGCGGTCATGCCGATGTTGACCAGCACGTGGAAGGCGAGCATCGAGGTGATGCCGGTGGCGAGCAGCATGCCGAAGCTGTCGCGGGCCTCGCCGGCGACCTTGACCCCCCGGTAGAGGAGGATGAGGTAGAGGGTGAGGATGACGAACGACCCCGCGAATCCGAACTCCTCGCCGATGACGGCGAAGATGAAGTCGGTGTGGTTCTCGGGCAGGAAGTTGAGCTGGCTCTGCGTGCCGGCGAACAGCCCCTTGCCGAACAGCATCCCCGAGCCGATGGCGATTTTCGACTGGATGATATGGTAGCCTGATCCGAGCGGGTCGACGTTGGGGTCGAGGAAGACGGTCAGCCGCATCTTCTGATAGTCTTTGAGAAAGTGCCAGAAGACCGGCATGAAAGCGAGGCCGGCGCCGATGATGGTGAAGAGGTGCTTCATCTTGATGCCGGCGATAAAGAGCATCCCGAACAGGATGGCGATAAAAACGAGCGAGGTGCCGAGGTCGGGCTGTTTGAGCACCAGGAGGAAGGGGATGCCGACGAAGACGAAGATGGGCGCCAGGTCTTTGTAGGTATTGAGCCGGCCCTGCCGTTTCTCCAGCAGGTGGGCCAGCGAGATTATCATTATCAGTTTGGCGAATTCGGACGGCTGGAGGCTGATGGGCCCGATCTGGATCCAGCGCTGCGCGCCGAGGGCCGACTGGCCGACGAACATGACCGCCAGCAGCATTACAAGGTTGACGGCGTACAGGATGTTGGCGTACTTGCCGAGCGCTTTGTAGTCGAAATGCAGCAGGATAAAGATGACTGCCAGGTTGGCGAGGGCGAACAGTCCCTGGCGCTGTACGAACCAGTAGCGGTCTTCGCCGGAGGTGTTTATATGGGTGGCGCTGCCGATGATGACGAGGCTGATAAGAACAAGAAGAACCGTCACGGTGATGACGGTGAAATCCAGGTTTTTCAGGAGGCGGCGGCTGAGCATGGGTTTACCCTAACCTTCCGAGTGTATTCCTATATATTATAGCCGTTAATATCCGCCCAGTCCAGTTGGAAAGAATGCGCAGAAAATCGAAAGCTGTTTAGAGAGTCCGCCTGCCGGGGCGCCATCGCTATGCGACGCATTTGGACTCAATAAACAGCTTTGCGTTATTCCGCGGGGAACGCGCCCCGCTTCATCCTGTTGACGGGGATGTTGGCCACCAGCGCGACCTGCGAGGTGTTGGTCTGGGTGAGGGTGACCTCCATATCCTTTTCGTTGATCTCCATGTAGTTGGAGATGGCCTTGATCATGTCTTCCTTGAGCACTTCCATGAACTGCGGCGACACGTTGACCCTGTCGTGGACGAGGACGAGGCGCAGCCTCTCCTTGGCTATATCCTTGGACTTGGACGTTTCCTTGCCGAACAGCTTCTGCAAAAGGTCGAACACCCTTATCCCTCCTTGAAGCCGAAGATTTTTTTCAGTTTGCCGAAGAACCCGCTGGCCGCCTCCAGCGACATCAGCGGCACGTTCTCGCCCATCATCCGCCTGACGATATTCTTGTAGGCGGTGCTGGCCGCCGAGGCCGGGTTGACCACAGCCGGCTCGCCCCGGTTGGTGGAGATGACGATGTACTCGTCCTCGGGGATGATGCCCAAAAGGTCGACGGCCAGGATCTCGATGATGTCGTCGATGTCCATCATGTCGCCCTTCTTGACCATATGCGGCCGGATGCGGTTGACGATCAGCTTGGGGTTGCTCTTGCCCTCGGCCTCCAGCAGCCCGATGATGCGGTCGGCATCGCGCACCGCCGAGACCTCGGGAGTTGTGACGATAACGGCGCGATCGGCGCCGGCGATAGCGTTCTTGAAGCCCTGCTCAATGCCGGCCGGGCAGTCGATGAGCACATAGTCGAAGTCCTGGGCCAGATCCTTGCAGAGTTTCTGCATCTGGTCGGGGCTGACGGCGTTCTTGTCGCGCGTCTGGGCCGCCGGCAGCAGGTACAGCGTCTCGTAGCGCTTGTCGCGGATGAGGGCCTGCTTGAGGCGGCAGTTGCCTTCGGTGACGTCGACAAGGTCGTAGACGATTCTGTTTTCCAGCCCCATGACGACGTCGAGGTTCCTGAGGCCGATGTCGGCGTCGATAAGGACGACTTTCTTGCCCATCAGGGCAAACCCGGTGCCGAGGTTGGCGGTGGTTGTCGTCTTGCCTACCCCGCCCTTGCCGGAGGTGATTACGATTACTTCGCCCATAAACCAAGATTCCTCCCTATCTGTTGGCTGGCTCGATGACAACATTGCCTTCCTTTATGCGGGCCGTCTCGATGCAAGACGGTTTGTCCGGTTCATCGGGCGCCCTGGCGATCAGCCCGGCGATCCTTAGCTGGGTGGCGACGATCTTGCCCGCGGTGATGGTGGCTGTCTCGTCGCCGTACGCGCCGGCGTGGGCCACTCCCCGGCAGGCGCCGAGAATGATTATGTCCCGGCCGGCGATCACCTGGGCGCCATGGTTGACATCGCCGATGACCACCACCGAGCCGGGATGGACGACCTTCTGGCCGCTCCTCACCGTTCTGGCGACGACAAGGGCGTTTATCTCGTACCTTTCCCGCTCCGCGGCAGCCGGGGCGTCCTCCGCCTCCTCGCGGTCCGCGGGCATTTCCGGCGCGCAGGCCAGTCCGAACTCGCCCAGCACGGCGGCGAGCCGGCGCTTTTCGTCGGCGGTCAGCCTGGGGGCGGACGGCAGTTTCACCAGCGTGCCGCGCGGGAAAAACTCGTCGGCGGCGGCCAGTTTGGCGGCCAACTTTTCCAAGGCGGCGGCGAAGTCGTCCGTATTGAGGACAAGCTGCACCTCGCCGTTTACTCCTTTGAAGGCTACATCTTCGCCCTTTGCGGCCACAAAACCACCCTCGTATATAACATAACACTGCTACCTTTCAGTAAATTCGCGCCGCCCGCCGATAATCCTGCCAATTATTCACATGGCGGCCGAAAACGCCGCTAAATCTTGAAGATGTGGCGGTGGCGGAAGCGGAACCTGATGTGCTTTTCGAAATACTCGTCGCGGGAGACGGCGGTTATGAGCGACTCGTACACCACGAGGGGAACATCGTGGTACTCGCACAGGCCGCCGGCGTGGAACTCCACTTCCAGAACCCTGGTTTCGGCATCGTAGCGGACAGAACGCAGGTTAGACTTCACTGTTGTTCCGCGCATGGGCATGCCGCCTTTCATTTGTCGTCCGGCCCCGCAACGGGCCTTGATATGATTTTTCTCGTCAAATGCCGTTTCTCCTGCCAATAACTCCCACGGGGGGCAAATAATCCGCGAAAATCCCGCCCCGCCGGCCCGTCGGCGCGATTGTCCCCCCCGCCGCGCCGTGGTAAGATAAGAGTATAAATAATAACAAGCCAGAGGGAGAAGATAGCATGGCAAGCGAAAGCAAACGCTCCGTCTGTCCCTACGACTGCCCCGACACGTGCAGCCTGCTGGTTACGGCGGAAAACGGCCGGGCGACCGCCGTGGCCGGCGACCCCGCCCATCCTTTCACCCGCGGCGCGCTCTGCCCGAAGATGGCCCATTACGAGCGAACCGTCCACTCGCCGGACCGCCTTACCCGGCCCCTGCTGCGCACCGGCCCCAAGGGAGCCGGCGAGTTCCGGCCGATTTCCTGGCCGGAAGCCATCGACCGCATCGCCGGGCGCTGGCGGGAGATCATCGCCGCCCACGGCGCCGAGGCCGTCCTCCCCTACTCCTACGCCGGCACCATGGGCCTCGTCCAGCGCAACGTCGGCCACGCCTTCTTCCACCGCCTGGGCGCCTCGCGGCTGGAGCGGACCATCTGCTCCTCTTCCAAGGACGTCGGCTGGAAAACGGTGATGGGCAACACCCTTGCCATGCACCCCGACGAGGCGATGGACAGCGACCTCATCATTCTCTGGAGCCTCAACGCCGTCGCCACCAACATCCATTTTCTCCACAGCGTGCGCGAGGCCAAAAAGCGCGGCGCTCGCGTGTGGCTGATCGACACATACGAAACGCCCACCGCTCGGCTCGCCGACCGCGTCTTCCTCACCCGGCCGGGCGCCGACGCCGCTCTCGCCCTGGGGATGATGCATGTCATGGCCCGCGACGGCTTAGTCGACAAAGATTTTATCGCCAAACACGTCCACGGGTACGACGAGTTCGCCGCCGGCATCCTGCCCGCCTACCCGCCCGCGGCCGTCAGCGCCCTCACGGGGCTGTCGGCGGCAACAATCGAAGAGTTGGCCCGCGCTTACGCCACCGCCAAAGCGCCGTTTATCCGCCTCGGCAGCGGCCTGTGCCGCTACGGAAACGGCGCGATGACAGTGCGGACCGTGACCTGCCTGCCCGCCCTGGCGGGCGCGTGGGCCAAGCGGGGCGGCGGCCTGCTCGGCAACCTGGCCACCGGCGGCGCGATCGATACGGCGGGCGTGACCAGGGAAGACCTCATCACCGCGCCGACCCGCATCGTCAATATGAACAAACTGGGCGAAGCCCTGACGGAGCTTGCCGCGCCGCCGGTCATGAGCCTGTACGTGTACCATTCCAACCCGGCCGCCATTACCCCCGACCAGAACAAGGTGCTGGCCGGCCTGGCCCGCGAGGATCTGTTCACCGTCGTCCACGAGCGGTTCATGACCGATACCGCCCGCTATGCCGATATCGTTCTGCCGGCCACCACCTCGCTCGAACACAGCGACATCTACCGCGCCTACGGGCACTACTGCGTCCAGCGCGCCTACCCGGTCATCGAGCCGGTCGGCGAGGCGAAGGCCAACTGGGACGTCTTCCGCCTGCTGGCCGCGGCCATGGGCTTCACCGACGAAGTCTTCGCCCGCAGCGCCGACGATCTCATCGACGACATGCTGGCCAAGCCCACCCCGTGGCTGGCGCAGACCGACCTGACCAGCCTCAACGCCGGCGAAGCCGTCGAGCTGCCGCTGCCGGCGGACGCCAAGCTCGCCTTCAAAACCGCCTCAGGCAAAATCGAGCTTTTGAGCGCCACCGACCCCGAGCCGCTGCCGCGCTATCTCCCGCCCCACGGCGACGATGCCCCCCTGTGGCTGATGACCGCTCCTACCCCGATAATGCTCAATTCCTCGTTCTGCGAACGCGCCGATCTCCTGGCCGGCCAGGCCATGACCCTCAAGCTGAGCCCGGCGGACGCCGCAGAGCGCGGCCTCTCTGACGGCCAGCGGGTGATTGCCTTCAACAGCCGCGGCGAGGTCGCCTTCATCCTCGGCGTGACGCCCGGCGTCCCGGCCGGGGTCGCGGTGGCCGAAGGCGTGTGGTGGCTCAAGGACGCCCCCGGCGACCGCACCGTCAATGCCCTCACCTCGCAGCGCCTCACCGACCGCGCGGCGGGCAGCACGTTCTACGACACGAAGGTCAATGTGCGAGCAGGGTAAATAATGAAATGGCCGGCCCGAGATATCTCGGGCCGGCTTTCTTATTGTTGTTACAAAGCGGTTTTCGGCTTATAGATCTTTCCGCTCTCATCCGGTTTCTGGTTGAGATTGAAGGCCGCTTCGAAGATCTTCCTGGCGATCGGGGCAGCGGCGTCCGAGCCGAAGCCGCCCTGTTCGACGATGACCGCGACGACGACGCGCGGATCCTCGAACGGGGCGTAGGCCACGAACCAGCCGTGGTCGTCGCCGTGGGAGTTCTCGGCCGTACCTGTCTTACTGGCCATCGAGATGGGGAAGTCGGTGAAGATGTAGCCGGCGGTGCCGCCTTCGCGGCCGACGTCGTGCAGCGCCTCGCGGATCAGATTGAGGGTGCCGTCGGAGATCTTGATGCTGCCCGTCTCTTCCGGGGTGAACTGCTTAACGGCATCGCCGTTGGGAGCTGCGATCTTGCTGACAAGGTAAGGGCGGTAACGGTGGCCGCCGTTGGCTATCTGACTCATAACCACGGCCATCTGCAACGGCGTGGCCAGTTGGAAGCCCTGGCCGATGGCGGCGTCGAACGTTTCCGATAAGTACCAGTCCTCGCCGTAGACTTTCTCTTTGTAGCGGCGATTGGCAACCAGGCCGTCGGACTCGCCCGGCAGGTTGATGCCGGTGAAGGCGCCGAGGCCGAACATGCGGGCATATTTCTCCAGGTTGTCGATACCCAGGCGGTTGCCCATCTCGTAGAAATAAACGTTGTCCGACTTGGTCAGCGCTTCCTTGAAGTCGATCCAGCCCAGCGCCTCGCCCATGGCGTTGGACTTGGGGATGATCCAGTGGGTGCCGGAGTCGAATATTTTTTCCTCGGGCGTCACCTTGCCGAGCTCCAGCGCGGCCGTGCCGGTGACGATCTTGAAGGTCGACCCGGGGGAGTATTCGCCGGAGATGGCCCGGTTGTCCATGGGGTGGAAGGGATTGTCGTTGAGCACCTTCCAGTCCTTGGAGGAGATGCCGCCGTTGAAGAGGTTGGGGTTGAAGGCCGGCCGGCTGACCATGGCCAGGATCTCGCCTGTCCGAGGGTTCATGACGACCGCGGCCGCGGCCTTGGCATTGGGGTTGCCCAGTTTGGTCTGCAGGAAGACGAGATGTTCGTCGATGGCTTTTTCGGCTGCTTTCTGGATGCGGTAGTCGATGGTCATCACGAGGTTATTGCCGGGGACAGCCTCTTTCTTGCCCAGTACCTGGACGGCCCGGCCGTTGACATCGACCTCCACCTGGCCGCCGCCGGCGGCGCCGCGAATCTCCTTGTCGTAGACCTTCTCCAGGCCGAACTTGCCGATGATGTCGCCGGTCTTGTAGCCGTCGGTCTTGCGTTTTTCGAGTTCGGTGTCGCTTATCTCGCTCACATAGCCGAAGACATGGGCGCCAAGCTCGTTGTTGATGTAGTTGCGGACGGGCTGGATCTCGATGACGACGCCGGGCATCTCCCGGCGGCGCTCCTCGATACGGGTGACGACGTCGGGACCGATGTCGGACTTGACGCGGACGGGTTCGAACGAGCCCTTCTGGGCATCTACCTTGGCCTTGATCTCCGCCGCGTCCATGCCGAGGATGCCGGCGAGCTTGACGATGACCTCGTCGGGGATGGGGCCGGAAAGCGGCACGAGGGTGACGGTGAACCCCGGCCGGTTAGAAACAAGCGGCACCCCGTTCCGGTCGTAAAACGTACCGCGGGGAGCCATTATCGGGATAAGCTTGATGCGGTTGCCGTCAGCCAGTCGTCCGTAGTAGCTGCCTTGCACCACCTGCAGATAGCCCAGCCGGGTGACCAGCGCGACGAAGACGAGGATGACGATCAGGCCGAGAACATCGAGCCGGTGGGCAAAGCGTTTGGCTAGCAAAGCGGAACCCTCTCCCTCTGGAAAAAACTTTTCTCTCTAGCCGTTCGGGTCGGGAAGCTCACTCTTGGCCAGGCGGTACACCAACTGATGGACCGGGATGGCCAGCACGGCGTTGTAGCCGAGCACAAAGAGGGTGTTGTCCACGGCGGTGCGGACATCCACCTTGAACCCGAAGAAAACGAGCAGAACGATCATGACCGCGTTGTTGAAAACGGTGGCGACCAATACGGCCAGCAGCGGCAGGAGAACCTTCTCCTTGAAGACCTTGCGCTCCATATGGCCGGCGATGTAACCGACAGCCGTCTTGGACAGGACGCTGACGCCGAAGATGTTGCCTGACGCCAGGTCCTGGAGGAGGCCGGCGAAGAAGCCCATCCCCACCCCCTGCTCGCGGCCGAGCAGCAGCCCGGCGGATACGACGACGAGCAGCAGCAGGTCGGGGCGAACGCCGCCAACGGTGATGAGCGGCAACAAGGTGGCCTGGATGACGAGCGTTATTACGATGACAAGCGCCCAGACAAACGGCCTCATTGGCCTGCCCCCCTGGGCGCGGGCTGGACCGGAGCGGAACCCGGCGGCGCCGGAACCGGCTCGCGCGAGCGTACGATCACGGCTACCTCTTCTAGTCTATCAAAATCGGCAGCCGGCTTCAAGACAGCATATTTTAGCAACCCGCCCTCCTCGTTGACGACGTCGGTGACCTCGCCGACGAGAATCCCTTTGGGATAGATGCCGCCAAAGCCGGAGGTGATGACCTTGTCGCCCTTGATGATGTCGGCGTCGCGCGCGAGGTTGATCATCTTCGGCGCGAGCGGCTTGGCGGGGTTGCCCTCGACGATCGCCGCCACCCGCGATTCGGGCCGCTGCACGATGGCGCCTACGGCGCTGCGGGGGTCGAGGAGGAGCTGCACTTTGGCGGAGTTGTTGTAGGCCTGCACCACGTTGCCCACCAGCCCCTGGGGGGTGACGACGGCCATATCCTTGGCCACGCCTTGGGCGGTGCCGCGGTTGATGATGATGATGTTTGTCCAGGCGGCCGGGTCGCGGGCGACGACGGTGGCCACGACGGTGTCGAACTGCGGCGCGGCCCGGCGGTAATCCAGCAGCGCCTTCAGACGGACATTCTCGGCCACGATCTCGGTGTTGTTGATGCTCTCCCGGCGGAGGTTCTCGATCTCCTCCCGGAGCGCCTGGTTATCGCGGTAGACGGTCAACAGGTCGCCGGCGGCCGTGCCGGTATGGCGGACGGTATAGCCGAACTTGGAAATGACGAATTCCACCGGCGCCAAGACGACGGTGACGATGCGTTCGCTCCAGTAAAAATTGTATTTGCCGCGGGCCGCGGAAAGCGCAAGCAAAAAGACGGTTAGCACCGCAACCGCAAGAATGACCGCCTTTTTGTTCAAACGACGCAATAGCTTCCTCTCCTAATCACAACAAATCAAGGCGTGTTTATCAGCCGAACTTCTTCGGCATCATCAGCACGCGTTTCAAAAGATCGATGCTCTCCAGCGCCTTGCCCGTGCCGACGCCCACGCAGATCAGCGGGTCCTCGGCGATGTTTACGGGCATGCCCGTCTCCTTGCTGAGCAGCCGGTCGAGGCCGCGAAGCAGCGAGCCGCCGCCGGTCATGATGATGCCGCGGTCCATGATGTCGGCCGCCAGTTCGGGCGGGGTTTTCTCCAGCGTCACCTTCACCGCCTCAAGGATGCCGAATACAGGCTCGCTCAGGGCGCGCTGCACCTCGTGGGCCCTGATGGTGAGGGTTTTTGGCAGCCCGGTGACAAGATCGCGGCCGCGGATATCGTACGACTCGTCCTCCGCGGGAGGCACGGCCGAGCCGATCTTGATTTTGACCTCTTCGGCGGTCCGTTCGCCAATCATAAGGTTGTAAGTACGCTTGATATACTGGACGATCGCTTCGTCCATCTCGTCGCCGCCGATGCGGATGGACCGGCTGGCCACGATGCCGCCGAGGGAAATGACGGCCACCTCGGTGGTGCCGCCGCCGATGTCGACGACCATGTTGCCGGTCGGCTCGTGGACGGGCAGGCCTGCGCCGATGGCGGCGGCCATGGGCTCCTCGATGAGGTAGGCCTCGCGGGCGCCGGCCTGGATGGTGGCGTCGATGACGGCCCGCTTCTCAACCTCGGTGACGCCCGAAGGCACGCCGACGATGACCCGTGGTCGGATCATCGACTGGGAGGACATCGCCTTGCGGATGAAATATTTGAGCATTGCCTGGGTGACGTCGAAGTCGGCGATAACGCCGTCTTTGAGCGGCCTGATAGCCACGATGTTGCCGGGCGTCCGCCCGATCATCATCTTGGCCTCTTCGCCGACAGCCAAAACCTCGCCGGTATCGCGCTGGATCGCCACGACCGACGGCTCGTTGAGCACGATACCTTTGCCTTTGACATGCACCAGGGTATTGGCGGTGCCGAGGTCGATCCCCATGTCGCGGGAAAGTGATCCGAATATATTCATCTGAATGATAACTCCTTTCGTTGGCAATGGAACAAAGCTGTTATAGTATTCCCTTTTCTTTCAGGCTTACATACTTGCCATCGCCGATAATCAAATGGTCGAGAACGGAAATGTCAAGCAGCTGGCCGGCCGCGGACATTTTACGGGTGAGGGCTACGTCTTCCGGGCTGGGGGTGGGATCGCCGCTGGGATGGTTGTGAACGAGGACGACGGAGGCGGCGTTATGGTTGATAGCCTCGCGGAAAAGCTCCCGTGGGTCGACCACCGAGGCGCTCAGCGTGCCGACCGCCAGGGTCGGCGACGCCAAAACGTGGTTTTTCGTCGACAGGAGCAACGCGATGAACAGTTCCTTTTTCTCGTACCGCAGCCTGGGCAGCATCAGCTCGGCGGCGTCCTGGGGCGAACGCACCACCGGCCGCTCGCCGGCGGTCATGGCGGCCATCCTTTTGCCCAGTTCCACCGCGGCCGCCACCGTGACCGCCTTGGCCGGCCCGATGCCTTTCAGCCGGCTCATCTCCTGGGGGGCGAGGCTTCCCAGGCCGCTCAGGCCGCCGTGCTTGGCAAGCAGCTGTTCGGCCAGACGGAGCACCGACTCCCGGCTGGTGCCGGTGCGGAGCAGGATGGCGAGCAGGCCGGCGTTCGACAGGGCCGCCGGCCCCTTGGCCAGCAGCAGTTCGCGGGGCCGCTCGGCCGCCGGCAGTTCCTTGATCGTCAGCGGCCCGGCGGTCTCTTTGGCTTTCATGACAAACCAACTCCCACCGCGCGGCGTAAGAGTTTGTCGAGCGTCACCAGCGGCAGCCCCACCACGTTGGCATAGCAGCCGACGATACCCTCGACCAAAAGCGCGCCCGCGCCTTGGATGGCATAGGCTCCAGCCTTGCCCAGCGGTTCGCCGCCGGACAGGTAGCGCTCGATCGTCTCCGGGCCGAAGGCGCGGAAGCGGACGGCGGTGACGGCGAAATCGGTCCAGGCCTCGTCACCCTTCACCACTGCAACGCCGGTGATCACCTGATGCTCCCTGCCGGCCAGCTCGGCCAGCATGCGGCGGGCGTCGGCGATATCGCAGGGCTTGCCGTACACCCGGTCGCCCAAGACGACGATGGTGTCAGCGCCGACGACGATGTCGTCGGGCGCCTTTGCCGCCACGTCGCGGGCTTTGGCCAGCGCGTGGGCGACAGCCAGTTCGACCGGGGGCAGCCCCCGGTCGTTGTCTTCCTCAACCTCACTGGTGATGATGGTGAACGCGCAGCCCACCTGCCGCAGCAGTTCTTCCCGCCGTGGCGAGGCGGAGGCGAGAATAATCGCCATGTAATCCTCCTCTTGGATTAGCTACGGGACTGATACCTAAAACCGCCGGACGAGGAAATACGCCCCGAGCATGCCGAGCAGGCTGACGAGGTTGGGGTGGAAAGACAGTCCGACGACGAATTTGGCGACATACAGATTGACCGTCACTGGCGCCAGATCGAAGATAGGATAGGTTTTCACAAGGAACGGAGTGACCCCGCCGAGGGGAAAACCGGCGATGAGTTCGCCGATAATGCCGCCGATTATCGCACCGAGAACGAGGAAAAGGGCGATCAGCCCAATACTTTTGCCGGCTCCGTTTCTCACGATACGACCTCCCGTGACAGATGAAGCATTTCATTTTTAGTATCCAGTATATCTTCTACAAGCTATGTGTCAACTCCTTGCGGCAGGACGAAGTTTTCTAGCCGCCGGCGCGGGGCAGCCTCGCCAGGAAATAGGCGGCGGTGAGGCCGGTCGCCAGGCCGGTCGGCAGCGCGAACAGCGCAAGGTAAGGCAGGTACCAGAAAATGGCGGCGCTGGCCACCAGCAGGGCGGCGACGGCGATCTGGGCGAGGTTGTGGACGGCGGCGCCGAGCACGCTCACCCCGACCAGCGACAGCGCCGGCCGCCAGCGGGCATGGGCGTAGGCCATCGCCAGGGTGCTGGCCGCCGCGCCGCTGAGGCCGAGGGCGAATGACGGCCCCAGCAAGGCGCCGCTCAGCAGCGAGCCGAGAACGACCCGCGCCACGGCCACGGCGAGCGCTTGCCGCCAGCCGTAAAGCTCGATGACGACCAACGACACGATGTTGGCGAGGCCGAGCTTCACCCCGGGAACGGGCACCGGCAGCGGCAGCCACGCCTCGACGGCGTGCAGCACGCCGGCGACGGCGACGAACAGACCAAGTACTATGAGGCGACGTGTATCAGTCATAGTCGGCCGCCCTCTCATTTCGTGATATCGTCCACATCGGACGGGGTAGCCGAAACCACCTTAATGACCACCCGGTACGGCAGGCAGACGATCTGCTGCGGAGCGGCGCTTACCCAGCCGGTGCGCACGCACAGCTGGTCCGGGCAGTCGGCTTCGGAAATCCTCACCCGGCCGTCGTCGGCCACGATGAGATTGTAGCGCTCCGCCCCGCCCAGCCTGAGCTCCTCATGGTAACCGGACCGCAGCCTGATCGACTGCACCAGCTTACCTTCCCGGTAAACCTGAGCTTCCTGGGCGCCGGCGGGCGACAGCAGCGCCAGATTGAGTCCGATGCCGCCCGCCGAGGCCGCCAGCAGCGCACCGATAAGCCATTTGTCAGCCTTCGTCAGCAGCATCTTACCCACCCTGTCCCGTCTTTCTTCCAATATTGTATAGTAAATCGCCCCAGGCTGCAAATAGTCGGGCTGGTCGCCGCACACCGCAAATATCCGCCGCATATAAATGGGACGGGGAGGAATGTCGGTCGCAACGGCGAAATACGACATAATTCGCGTTTTTGGGCCTGCTTTGTCCGGGCAGCCAATATGCAAGGAGGCGAGCCGATGAAAAGAATTGTCTTTCCCGTAATCTTCGTCACCCTGGTGGTGATGGCCCTTTCCCTCTGGATGCCGCTGGACGCCGTGGCGAAACAGAGCGCGACGGCGATCACCGCCTGGGCCGACGACCTGGTGCGCCAGCCCGACGACCCGCCCTACATGAGCATCCACTACCGGCTCCGCGAACTGTACTTTTCCGTCGATCCCTCGCCGGCCCGCCCGGTCGTCTTCCTCGGCGACAGCATCACCTACGGCGGCGACTGGGGCAAGCTCTTCCCCGATTCGCCGGTGGAAAACCGCGGCATCGGCGGCGACTCGACCCGCGGTCTGCTAAGGCGGCTTGATCAGGTCATCGCCCTAAAGCCGTCGCAGATCTTCCTGATGATCGGCACCAACGACCTCTGCTATAACCGGCAGATACCCGACATCGTCGCCAACTACCGCCTTATCCTCGGCCGCTTCCGCAGCGAACTGCCCGACACCCGCGTCTACATCCAGAGCGTGCTGCCCTTCAACGACGAAATCTTCCCGGCCCGCGCCCTGCGCAGCAACGCCAACATCGCCGCCCTCAACGCCGAAATCCGCAAGCTGGCCGCCGAGCAGAAACTCCCCTACCTCGACCTCGCCCCGGCCTTCACCGGCCCCGACGGTCGCCTGCCGGCCAAATACACCGACGACGGCCTCCATCTCTCCGAAGCCGCCTACTATGTGTGGCGGGACCAGATAAAACACCTTGTCGGCACGCCGGCGAAAAAGATATGAAGCAAAGCCTGCACCCCGCGTGCAGGCTTTTTATTCCCGCAACCAAATTTTTGCATTTCCCGGCCGGCGGTGGTATAATGCTCTCGAAACCGGCCGGCGACCCACCGGCCCCCCAACGGAGGATCCCTGTGAACAACGTCGTCACCGCCGACAACCTCGGCAAATGCTACGGCGACTTCAGAGCGCTCAAAGGCATATCGTTCGCCATCCGCGAAGGCGAATGCTGCGGCTTTCTCGGCCATAACGGCGCCGGCAAATCGACCACCATGCGGATGATCTACGGCCTGTCCACCGTCGACGAAGGCCGGCTGACCGTCTTCGGCCGCCCTGTCCGCCTCACGCCCCCCGCCATCAAGAGCCTCATCGGCGTCGTCCCCCAGGAGGACAATCTCGACCCCGACCTGACTGTCGTCGAAAATCTCGAAGTTTACGGCGGCCTGTTCGGCCTGCGCCGCCGCGAGGCCGGGGAGCGGGCCCGCGAGCTGCTCGCCTTCATGGGCCTCGAAGATAAAACGAACGCCCGCGTGGAAGAGCTGTCCGGCGGCCTAAAACGGCGCCTGGTAATTGCCCGCGCCCTCATCAACCGCCCCCGGCTGGTGGTCCTCGACGAGCCGACCACCGGCCTCGACCCGCAGGCCCGCCATCTTGTCTGGCAGAAGCTCCGCACCCTCAAAGCCGAAGGCGTGACCCTCATCCTCACCACTCACTACATGGAAGAAGCCGCCCAACTGTGCGACCGCCTGCTCGTCATGCACGAAGGCGCCATCCTCGCCGAAGGCAGCCCGCGTCAGCTCATCGAACGCCACACCCTGCCCTGGGCCATCGAAGTGCTCGTGCCTCTGGAGCAGGTACCGCCGGGACTGGCCGACAAGGTTACGGCCGGCGGCGGGGCAGTCCTCCAGGTCGTCGACGGCCTCTTCCTTTACGCCGCCGATGGCGAGGAACTGTGGGGCCGTCTGGGCGGCTGGGGACTGCCTCCCCAGGCCTGCTTGCTGCGGCCGGCCAACCTCGAGGACGTGTTCCTCAAACTCACCGGCAAAGGAGAAGACGATTGATGGGCGCGCTGAAAGTATTGAACCGCCATCTGCGGGTTTTCGGCCGCACGTGGCAGCACAGCGCGATGTTCAACGTCATCGAGCCGCTGCTCTACCTGGCGGCGTTCGGGTTCGGCATGGGCGCCCTCGTCCAGGAAATCGAAGGCATGAGCTACCTCGAATTCCTCGCCCCCGGCATGGTGGCCCTGTCGGCCATGTATGCGGCCACCTTTGAGTGCTCCTACGGCACCTTCGTCCGCCTCCACTACCAGAAAACCTTTCTGGCGATGCTGTCCGGGCCGGTCACCGCCCGCGACGTCATCCTCGGCGAACTGCTCTACGGCACGCTGAAAAGCGCCCTGTTCGGCACCGTCATCCTCGCCGTCGTCGCCGCCCTCGGCCTGATCCGCTCGCCGCAGGCCCTGGCCGTCCCCTTGCTGCTTGCCTTGCAGGGAGCTGTCTTCGCCGCCCTGGCGATGTGGTACACCGCCTACATCAGCAACATCGACTACCTCAACTACTATGTAACCCTGGCCGTCCTCCCCTTCTTCCTCTTCGGCGGCCTGTACTTTCCGGTCAGCGCCCTGCCGGCCTGGGTGCAGGCGGCCAACTACCTCAACCCCCTCTACCACAGCGTCGAGATCTGCCGGGCCCTCGCCCTCGGCCAGGCAACGGCCGGCCTGTGGCTCCACGTCGGCTTCCTCGCCGCCATCGGCGTCCTCGTACTGCCGGCGCCGCTCCGGCTGATGGAAAAACGGCTGATAAACTGAAGGCAACCGGCTCCCGCAAGAGCTTGTCCGTCATATAAACAAAAGGAGGTATCGCTGTGAAATACAAACTCCTGGGAAGAACGGGCGTCCTCGTATCCGAACTGTGCTTCGGCACGATGTCCTTCGGGACGGAAACCGACGAGACGGAAGCGGCGCTGATGTTCAAAGCCTGCCGCGACGCCGGCGTCAACTTCTTCGACTGCTCCAACAACTACGGCGGCGGCCGGGCGGAGGAAATCCTCGGCAGACTCTGCCGCGAGTGCCGCAACGACATCGTCATAACCAGCAAAGTGTCGCAGCGGACCGGCAAGGACGTCAACGAGCTCGGGGCGTCCCGGCGGCACATCATGCAGGCGGTCGAGCGCAGCCTCGCCCGCCTCGGCACCGACCGGATCGACATTTACTTCATCCACCACTTCGATCCGTTCACTCCTATGGACGAGACGCTGCGGGCGTTCGACGACCTCGTCCGTCAGGGTAAGGTCGTCTATCTCGGCGTGAGCAACTGGGCCGCCTGGCAAATCGCCAAAGCGCTGGGCATCTCGGAAAATAAGGGCCTGGCGCGGTTCGAATGCATCGAGCCGATGTACAACCTCGTGAAAAGGCAGGCTGAGGTGGAAATCCTGCCGCTGGCCGCTGCCGAGCAGCTGGGGGTCATCGTCTACAGCCCGCTGGCCGCCGGCCTGCTTACCGGCAAGTATTCGCAGGGTCCGCAGCCCGCCGCGGGGCGCATCCTCGATAAAAAGCAGTACAGCCGGCGCTACAGCGACCCGCAGTACTTCGCGACCGCCGAAAAGTTCGCCGCCTTTGCCAGGGAAATAGGTGAATCCCCCATCAAGCTCGCCCTCGCCTGGGTGAAATCGCACCCGGCGGTCACCGCCCCGATCGTCGGCGCCCGCAACCTGGAGCAGCTCAAGGCTTCGCTGGCCGCGGCCGACTTCGCGATGACCCCCGAGCTGCGCGAACAAGTATCCCGCCTGTCCGTCAGTCCCCCCAGAGCCACCGACCGGCTGGAAGAGGATCTTGACGAGGCTTTCAGCCTTAGAAACAGATAGACAATAAGGAGGAGACATATGTCTCCTCCTTCGGCTATGTTGCAGATCGTCTTGCCAGGCGTTCCGCGGTCAATCGGCGGGGCTGCAGGTCCGCGGGCTGCAGCTGCGCGGGCTGCACTCGCGCGGGTTGCACACCCGCGGGTTGCAGCCGTATGGACGGCAGTCGGAGCCTCCGGGGCTGCACCCGGTGGCTTGTTTGGGGAAGTAGTAAGCGGCGTTGTATTTGCTGTTGGGGTTGGGGCAACAGGTGGCATAGTTGGCGCTCGGCTCGCAGTAACGGGGATAGCAATAGGGGTTGGGGCAGCACGAAGGGTAACACGCACCGACGAAGATCTGCCGCTCGTCGCCAAAGTACTCGTCGTCGTACCAATCCACGATTTCCGGCGGATAGAACCGATTGCGATATCTCATGGCGATACCTCCTTTTGAATAAAGTCCTCATCAGTAACATAATATGTAAAATCCGTCCAATTGGTTCGGGCCGGGAACATAGATTCATAAAATTGCGCACATAAAAAGGAGGAGACTGCCGTCTCCTCCTTTCAGGCTTGCGATAAAGGCCCATCTGCGGCGTTGCTCCTCAGAGCGCCTTGCATCTGGACCTTTCTCACAAGCCTGACTGGTCTTATCTTAATTTTACCCGGCGACGGTATTGGTCTTGACGCACGACGGGCAGGCGCGCTCGACGGCGGCCTGGTCCTCGGTGCCGGGGACGATGCCAAGGACCGCCGGCCGGATGGCCTTGGTCGGGCACTTGGCGAGGCATTTGGCGTCGACGCAGTTGTTGGCGACACACACGGCGGTGTCGACAACCGCCAGGTTGTTATCCACCTTGACGGCCTGGTAGGGGCACTCGCGGACGCACAGCGTACAGGCGATGCAGGCCGCGCTGCAAGCCTTGCGGGCCACCTGGCCCTTGTCGCGCGAGTTGCAGTTGACCCGCACATGGGCGGTCAGCGGCATCATGGCGATGACCTTCTTGGGGCACACCGTCTCGCACTTGCCGCAGCCGGTGCATTTCTCGGCGTCGATGACCGGCAGGCCGGCCTCGCTCATGGACATGGCGTCGAACGGGCAGCCCTTCACACAGGTGCCGAGGCCGAGGCAGCCGAATTTGCAGGTTTTGGCGCCGCCGAACAGCAGGTTGGCGGCCACACAATCGTCGACCCCCGCGTATTCGAAGCTGCGGACGGCTTTTTCGTTCGAACCGGCGCACTTGACCTGGGCGATGCGCGGCTCGACCGCCTCCGCCGCTTTGCCGGTCAGATCGGCGACCAGCTTGGCGACGGTATCCTTGCCGGGGATGCAAAGGTTCGGGGGCACTTCGGGTTTTGTCACCACCGCCTCGGCGTAAGCCATACAGCCGGCATAGCCGCAGGCGCCGCACTGCCCTTTGGGCAGAACGTCTTCGACCACGTGGATCAGCGGGTTGACCTCGAGCGCCAGCTTCTTGTTGGCGTAGGCCAGAATCAGCCCGAAAATCGCCCCCAGACAGGTCAGTATCAGTACAATAATTATCGCATGTTCCATTTTAATCCGTCCTTTCCCGCTCGCCTACAGCGGTATCATGCCCGAGAAGCCCAGGAAAGAGAGGGCGAGCATCCCGGCCAGTATGAAGGCGATGCCCAATCCCTGGAGAGACTTGGGAACGTCGGCATACTGGAGTTTTTCCCGCAGGCTGGCCATCAGGATGATCGCGACCGCAAAGCCTACGCCGGACCCGAAGGCGTTGACGACGCTCTTCATGAAATTGAAGCCTTCGGCGGCGTTGATGAGCGGCACCCCGAGGACGACGCAGTTGGTGGCGATCAGCACGAGGTAGATGCCCCACATATCGTACAGGGCCGGCGAGAAGCGCTTGATGACGATCTCGAGAAACTGCACGAAGCCGGCGATAAGGATGACGAAGACGACGATTTTCAGGAAAACGAGGTTATAGGGGATGAGCACGAAGTTGTAGACTACCCAGGCCAGGGCCGAGGAAACGGTCAGGATGGAGGAGACGGCCATGCCCATGCCGACCGAGGCGCTCAGGCTCTTGGAAACCCCGAAGAATATACACAGCCCCAGAAAGCGGGTCAACACGAAGTTGTTGACGATGACCGCCCCCATGAACAGGGTAAAATACTCCGCCATTAGGCTTCACTCCTTTGCACGGCGAGCCCGGCCATAGCCGTTTTGCGTTTGAGCTCCGCCTGTTTCGCCTGGTGTTCGCCGATGACGTTGAACATGCCGATCATCAGCCCGATGACAAGGAAGGCTCCCGGGGCCAGGATCATGATCAGCGGGCCGTTGTAAGCGGCGGGCAGCACCGGATAGCCAAGGAAAGCGCCCGTGCCGAGGATTTCGCGGATAGCGCCGATGGCGACCATCGCCACGGCGAAACCGGCGCCCATGCCGAGGCCGTCGAAGAAGGACGGCACCACGGTGTGCTTCATCGCGAATACTTCCGCCCGCGCCAGGATGATGGCGAACACGACGATCAGTTCCAGGTAGAGGCCCAGTTCCTTGTTAATCGCCGGGAAGTAGCCTTCGAGGATGAGCTGTATGAGGGTGACGATGGTGGCGATGATGGTGATGAACACCGGCACGCGCACCTTGGGGTTGACGTAGTCCCGCACCAGCGAGACGACGACGTTGTTGGCGGTGATTACGAACAGCACCGACAACCCCATGCCGAGGGCGTTGAAAACGTTGGAGGTGACCGCCAGGGCCGGACAGAGGCTCAGCGCGAGGCGGAAGATAGGGTTCATCTCAAAGATGCCTTTTTTGAATATCTCCCAATAATTCATTCCGCTCACCTCACTTCTTCTGGCCGGCTGAGTAGGCGGCGACAGCTTCCGCTGCTTCCCGGACGCCGTTCGTCACGGCCCGGGAGGTTATTGTCGCGCCGGTCAGGGCCTGGATATTCTTATCGGTGGGAACCTTGACCACTTCCATGTCCTTGGCGGTTTTGCCGGCGAACTGGTTGCGGAACTTCGGCTCGGTCATCTTGTCGCCGAGGCCGGGAGTCTCGGCGTGTTTGAGCACTTTGTAATCGAGAATCTTGCCGTCGGGCGCCACTGCGGCCAGCATCTGGATGACGCCGGCGTAGCCCTTGCCCTGGGCTGGCACCACATAAGCGATCGCCTTGCCGCCCTTGATGCCGGCATACCAGCCGTCCTTGCCGTCGATAGGCTTGAAGCTCTCGGCGTCCTTCACCAGTTCCTTCATGGCGTCGTTTTTCGCCTTGACGCGCTGGGCTTCGGCCGCCGGCTCGGTGATGGCAAAGGTGCCGGCGATGATAACGCCCGATATGAAGCAGGTGACGGCCAAATTCATGGCAATCCTGGTTACGCTGTTGTTTTTGTCGTCATGTCCGTGCGCCATGCTGTCTACCTCCTTGCCCCGAATTTGGCGGGTTTTAGCCAGCGGTCGATGAGCGGCGTCACTGAGTTCATCAGCAGGATGGCGTAGCAGACGCCTTCGGGGTAGCCGCCCAATAGCCGGATGAGCACGGTAAGGCAGCCGGCGCCGACGGCGAACACGATCTGCCCGTTACTCGTGATGGGAATAGTGACCATGTCGGTGGCCATGTAGAAGGCGCCGAGGATGAGGCCGCCCGACAGCATATTGAGGATGGGGTCGCCGCTGAACAGGCCGGCGGGGCCGCCCACCGCCCAGGTGAGGGTGCCGACGGTGCCGATCATGAACACGGGGACCCGCCAGTTGATATAGCCGCGGTAGATTAGATAGGCGCCGCCGAGAATGAGCAATAAGGCCGAGGTTTCACCCATACTGCCGCTGCGGGTGCCGATGAAAAGGGATTTGTACATCTCCATCTTGTCGCCGAACACCGCCACCAGCTTCTCGTAGCCCTGGAGCTTGAGAATGCCGAGCGGGGTGGCCGAAGTTACGCCGTCGATCTTGCTGGCCATCTCCGGCCAGGTAGTCATGGCCACCGGCCAGGATGCGAGCAGAACGGCGCGTCCGACCAGCGCCGGGTTGAAGATATTGTAGCCGAGGCCGCCCATGGTGTGCTTGGCGACGGCGATGGCCACGACCGAGCCGAACAGCGGCATATACCAGGGAACGGTGGCCGGGATGTTCATGGCCAGCAGCAGGCCGGTGAGGAAGGCGCTGCCGTCATTGACCGTGACAGGCTTGTTCTGCCACTTCTGGATGAGGTACTCGGTGATCACGGCGGCCACGATACAGATTATCATTGTTACGAGGGCTTTGAAGCCGAACCGGTAGACGGAGAAGAGGGCGGCCGGGGCCAGCGTGGCGTTGACCGTCCACATGATCTTGCTGATCGACTCGTCGCAGCGGATATGCGGCGACGCGGAAACGGTCAGTTGGCCGATTTCCATTTTAGCTTCAGCGCTCATACCGCATACCTCCTATTTCTTCGCGGCTGCCGCCGCGTTCTGGGCTTTCAGGTATTTGACGTAGTGGACGATGTTGCGCTTGGCCGGGCAGGCGTACACGCACGACCCGCATTCCACGCAGTCCAGCAGGTCGTACTCTTCCTTGGCGACCTGGTAGAGGCCCCGCTGGCCGAGGATGCTGAGCATGCTGGGCACCAGCCCCATCGGGCAGGCGTCGACGCAGCGTCCGCAGCGGATGCACGGCTGCTCCTCGCCGGCGTTGACGTCGTCGGCGGACAGGGCCAAGATGCCCGAAGTGCCTTTGATTACCGGGACATCGAGCCGGCACTGGGCCATGCCCATCATCGGGCCGCCCATGATGAGTTTGGCCGGCGCCGCGGCAAAGCCGCCGCACAGCTCGACCGCCTGAGCGAAGGTCGTCCCGATGCGCAGCAGCAGATTCTTCGGCTCGGCGATCGCGCCGCCGGTAACGGTTGCCACCCGTTCGACAAGCGGCAGGCCGCTGACGACCGCGTCGGCCACGGCCACCATCGTGCCCACGTTCTGGACGACGGCCCCCACATCCATCGGCAGGCCGCCGGACGGAACCTCGCGGTCCAATATCACTTTAATGAGCGTTTTCTCCGCTCCCTGCGGGTACTTGGTCTTGAGCGGCGCCACTGTAATGCCGGTGCCTTTGGTGGCGGCGACCAGCGCCGTTATCGCATCAGGCTTGTTCTCCTCGATGCCGATGTACCCTTTTGTGACCCCCAGCACCTTCATAACGATGCGCATGCCGGTCACGACCTTCTCGGTCGCCTCCAGCATCACCCGGTGATCGGCGGTGAGATAGGGCTCGCACTCGGCGCCGTTGAGGATAAAGGCGTCGATGGGCTTCTCGGGCGGCGGCGCCAGCTTGACATGGGTCGGGAATGTCGCGCCGCCCATGCCGACGATGCCGGCCTGGCGAATGATGTCCTTGAGGGCGGCGGCGTCGAGCGCCTGCCAGTCGCGGCTGAGCGGCAATCCCTCCACCCATTCGTCCGCACCGTCGCTCTCGATGACGACCGCCTGGCAGAACCCGAACACAGGATGCGGATAATCGGCTACCTCCACCACCTTGCCGGAGATGGAAGCGTGCACCGGGCTGGAAACGAATGCCTGGGCCTCGGCTATCACCTGGCCCTTCTTGACAAGGTCGCCCGCCTTCACCAGCGCCGCGCAGGGGGCGCCGATGTGCTGCCTGGTGGGAATGACCACCTTGTCTGGCAGCGGCGCCGTTTCGATGGGTTTGGCCGCCGTGAACCGCTTGCGGTCGTCGGGATGGACGCCACCCCGAAAGCTTTTTGCCATACTTTCACCCCTTCACTGCCGGCGGTCTATGACAGGATCCGCGTAATCACCGGCTGCATATTTTTGTTCGAGCTGGCACTCTTATCGAAATACCTTATATACAACACCGCTGCGGCAAAACCCGCCGCGGCGCCGGCCACCTGAAACCATAGAGCCTCCTGAACCACCCGCTCGGCAGCATAGCCGCCGGCCATCGCCCCCAGGGCCATGGCGATCAGCGGCAGCATATAAACGATAAAGGCCGACTTGAGAAAGCCGACTTCCTGCACCTCAAGCAGCACCGACTGCCCCGGCTTTGCCCCGAGCGGATTGCGGGCGTCGAGCACGATGGCCGAGTTGCCGGGGCACGCGCCGCAGTTTTCGCAGTCGTTGTGCCGGCTGGTCCTCACTCTGGCCATATCGCCGGCGGCGCTGATGACGATTCCCTCTTGCTGCATATTCACGGTCGTCACCTATTTCCCTTCCGGTCTAATGGTCATACCGCCAGATAGCAAGACTATTTGTATGCAAATTACTTTTCCCGGTCCAATATATTCTGTATTTCCCGGAAAATACCTGTCGCGGATTCACGATATTTTCCGCCCTCTTTCCTTATTTAGCGACTATTCTTTGTCTTCACCTTTTTCAATAATAGCAAATTATCGTCTTCTCTGCCACCCATTTGTGGCGAAAAGAAAAAATCCCAGCCTGAGCTGCCGGGAACTGAAGTTTTATTGCCCTTTCTCCTTGGCAACCTTCTGGGCGAAAATATCTTCCTCGGTCACCTTCACCTTGGAGGGCATCTTCTCGTGGAGCAGCCCGAGCATCGCATCGCTGGGCTTGAAGTAGATGCGCCGGTTCTCGGTTTTGCCGCCGCGCCCCTGCGCCTCGTAGGCGATAACCCAGACCGGGCGTCCGTCGAGAGCCGAGTGCAGCCGGTAGGTATGGCGAAACTTGATGATGCTCATCAGCTTGGGCTCGTAGTAGTAGATGCCGTCGATGTCGCGGTACGGGATCTCAAACGTCTTCGCGCCGCCGAACATGCCGGTCTTGATTATCTTCAGCGCCTTCTTGTCCGCCTCGTAGGTAAACTTGCTCGCCGCCCGCGAGATCACCCAGCCGGCGATGAGGATAGGGGTGAACAGCCGGTAAGGATCGACGGTGTGGCGCGTCGCCCAGAAATAGGCGGACAGGGCAGCCATCCCGAGCAGGAAGCCCAGAACAACCCCGATGACGATGCGGTTTTTGCGATGAATCTGTGATTGTTCGATCAGCTTTTCCATTCTTCCTCCCGGTCTAAATCAGGTGTTAATATTATATCACATCGACGCCATACGGCAAGGAAAAACCGGCGGCCATGCGGCCGCCGGTTTGGCTTCGAACTCTTATAGGCCGAGGACGCCGAAGAACAGCCAGCAGGCAAACGCGCCGACCACCGACATGGAGAGACCCCAGATCAGCAGGTTGCGGAACAGCTTGGCTTTGTCCTCGTGGTCGCCCGCGCAGGCGATGCAGAGGGCGCCGAGGGTCGAAAGCGGCGAGCTGTCGACAAGGTGGGCGCCGACGTTGATGGACGAGATGAGCGCCACCGGGTCGCCGCCGCCGATTTCCTTGATCAGGCCGGGCACCATCGGCAGGAACATCGGCACAACCACGCCCGAGGAGCTGGAGTAGGCCGAGATGACGCCGGTGATGAGGCCGAGCCAGGCGTTGACGGTGACCGGACCGGAGATGGCGCCGATCATCTTGACGAGGGCGTTGAGGCCGCCCGATTTGTCCATGACTTCGATCAGCACGGTGACGCCGCAGACCATCATGATAACGCCCCAGGGCATGACCTTGATGGCCTTTTTGCTGTCACCCGAGCCGGTCAGCATCAGCACGCCAGCGAGGATGAAGGCGATCGTGCCGACATTGGTGATCATGTTGGCCAGCCACTTGTTAGCCTTGAAGAAGGGCTTCAGCGGGGCGAGGCCGGGCAGTACTACCAGGAGGATGAGCACAAAGACCATCGCCAGGGTGAGCAACTGGTGCTTGTCGAACGGCTCGGGCTTGGGGGCGAATTCGTCGATGTCGATCTTTTCGCCGCGCTGCTTGCTGATCCAGGCCCAGCCGCCGAGCAACATGAAGCCGGCGAAGTTGATGACGCCCTGGGCAACCTCGGAGTTGAAGTGGATCTTCCAGGCGAGGCCGCTGAGGTCGGTGAGGTTGAGCTGGGTGGCCATCTTGGCGATAAGGCCGTTGGAGATGATTCCCGTGGGGGCGAAAGGCGAGAAGGCCGCGCCGTTGGCCGCGCCGACGACGACGAGTGTCATCAGGAAGGCGGACATGCCGATGCGGGTGGCGATCGCCATGGCCACCGGGGCCATGAGGGCGGTGCCGGCGATGTTGCCGGGGCCGATGGT